>JAICQI010000483.1 GCA_025937955.1 Pyrinomonadaceae bacterium | reverse complement strand
TAGTTCAAAAGCCCCTGCACTGTCGGCGTCCAGAACAACGGCCCCAGACTCATCTTCGCCGTTCGTTCGCGAATCATCGCGATGATCTCCGCCGGATACTCAGGCGCGGTCGCGAGTCCCGTGTGTTCAAAACAGTCAACACCAACTTCGAGCCCGCGACGAATCTCTTCCGGTCGATGTGAATGACCGACGACCGGAAGCTTGCGTTTGTGCGCCTCGTCGACAACTGCTCGCACCTCGTCCATCGTCATCTGATCCTGATCGATCAGCTTGATCACATCGACGCCTGCTTCAGCCAACGTGCGCACTTTCGCGCGCGCATCGTCGGCGCCGCTAACACCCCAGCGAACGTAATCAGTGCCGGGATAAGGTTCGTGCTGGATAAAAGGTCCTGACACGTAGAGAGTTGGACCAGGTATCTCGCCTTTACGAATGCGATCGCGCACGGCGATGCTGGCTTTGAGCGGTGCACCGAGATCGCGTGCGCTCGTCACTCCCGCCATCAGCAACTGTCGCGCGGACGCCGGCATGATCACCGACTCCATCATCGGCGGATACGTCTTATCCCAGTGCGCATAGTCGCTGTGACCGTTGATCATCAGGTGCACGTGCATGTCCCAAAGACCGGGCAGCACGCTCATGCCTTCGGTGGAAATCACTTCGGCGCCGGGCGGGATCGCAAGCGTGCCCACATGGCCCACGGCTTTGATCCGTTCGCCTTCGATGATCACGACGCTGTTGCGAAGCGGCGTGCTTCCGTAGCCGTCGATCAGCGTGCCGCCTACAAGCGCCTTGACATTGCGTGACTGAGTTTGTGAACGGGCCGGAGTAAAGACTAAACAGGCCAGCAAAAATATCAGGATTGAACTAGTGGAGAGTTTCATGGTCTATTGGGCACCATTTCCAACTCGAGCGCGTTCAAGCGATCGTTGAGTTCGTTGAGTTTAGCCCGCCCGATCTCGAGTTCGTTTGCAAGCTGGGACTCGCGCGTTGCAGCTCTGTGTTCCCGTTGAAACAACATCTCGATCTCACCTTTCAGCGACGCCGCCTCGTCCGGGTGCTTGCTCCCCGATTCAACCCTGAGTTCAAGCTGGCTAAGAGATTGCTTCAACCTGGCGCTATGCGATCTGATCTCGCTGAGCTGGTCGCGAACGTTGTATAGCTCACGGGACGTTTGACTGACCTGCTCTTGTTGCAGCTTCAAACGTTCGAGCAGGACGTTGCTTTTGTACGTCGTCGCGTTGATGCGTTGCAGCATGGCGCGCAGTTGGCGCACTTCCCGCACCAACTCCTCCAACGACTGTTCGGATGTTGGTCGCGCGACGTTCGACTGCGTGGACTGGGCAATGGCTCTTTCAGGAGCGATGAGAAAGACCAACGTGAACAAGCAAACGAGTGATAACTTCACGGTTAACTCCCTTCCTAAAACTTAGCGATCGTCGGAATCGCGTTTTTGCGCGACCAGCAATTCGGTAGTGCGTTCGGTCACCGTGTGAACGGGTTCGAAGTGAGCCTCCGACAATAATTCTTTGTTGGTTCCGTTTGATAACTCCGGCTGCGACCGGCGTTTCGTCGCCTCTTCTCCCAGCTCTTTTGCTCTCGCAAAGAGAACCACTGACGTGAGGCCACAGGCAATCATGATGACGAACCCGATAATCGCGAGTCCGGCGACAATGTTGCCCTGGCTCATCATCAACTTGTAACCGATGCTGTAAAGCAAAAAACTGAGCAAGCCGAGACCAAACACACTCAGCGCCGCAACACCCATCTTCTCGAGCCGATCCTTCCGCGCTTGCAGGCTTTGATCTACTCTCGCCGGCAGTTGCTCGGTCAGCGAGAGCGCAATCTTCTCCAGCCCCAAACCGCAAGCGCGGCAGAAGTTCTGATCGATGGAAGTCTTTGTTCCGCAGTTTGGGCAGTACATGCTTTCTATATCCGGGTCACACAGCTTACACCGATTCCGAATCCCTTCGACAGAGAAACCGGTACGACAACAGCAAACCCACCAACAACAACCCGTAACCACCGAACGCCGGCAACAAGTGCTTGAAACTCAAATACCCGACGGCATAGTGAACGACAATCCCGGCCGCATACGCCATGCTGCCGGCGATCAGCAGCGCCCACCACAGCCACGACGACGCCCGTCGATAGCCCCAAAGCGCAGGCAGCAGAAATACCCAACCGCCCGCGAGCAGCATTCCGCCAAGCGTGGCGCGGTCATGGGCCACCAACGGCACTAGCCGCGGATTAGCCGCCGCCAATGTCGCCGCAGTCGTTTCCATGAACATGAGATCTTCATGCACAAACACTTGCGTGACGCCGATAAGCGAAATGACTGCGCCCGCTGCAAGCAACGCGAAGCCGTGAAAAACCAACAGCAACTGTCCCCACAAACTCAACCGCCACGCGCGATCGCCACGCAAGTCAGGGCGTGTCGCCGGAGTGTAAACACCCAGGCGCGCGTGAACACCGAGCAACAGTAACTGGAGTAACGCGGCAGTCACGAAGGCGTGAAACGTGTCGAGATAACCAAATCCGAGAAATAGAAAGAAGCTCGCAAACCCGGTAAACGCCGACACCAGTACCGCCTGCCTGGCCCAGTGCAGGCCACGACGTATGCCAAACAGCGAAAGGACGACATAGAGCAACCCGATAGCCACCATCGATCCTGCTAACGTGACACGATCGTGGGCCATGAAAGCGAGAAGCCGCGAATTGATCGCGGTTAGTTGGGTGACTGATATGCCGAGGTATGCTTCGTCGTAAGGCAATACGACTTTCGTGGCGGCGATAGCCAGCGCGAGCACTCCTCCGATCATCATTCCCGCGCCCATCAGCGTGGTCCAGAACCAGGTCAGCTCAGCGATTCTCGGTGAAGCGGCAGACGACGGTTGGTGCGCCGCATCGTAGAGCAGACAATCGTTAATCCGCTTTGGCAGACCAGGGCCGGTGTAAATGAGGCCCGTATCAACCTGGATCAGATCAGCTCCGGCGGAAAGTAGCTCCAGCGCGTGTCCGGGCTCGTGAATGCCACCAGATGAGATTATCGGAACGCGTTCGCCCACGAGTTGGCGCAACTTGCGGACCTGCTGAAGAGCTCGTTCACGAACCGGTAAACCAATCAACCGTCCGTTTGGCTCTGCTTTGACGCTGCCATCGACCACGAAACCCGCGACGCCTTGATGCAACGCCGCCCCGATCACCGGTGCAATTGCGTCGAGATCTTGATCGGCGTTGATGCAAAGCAGTATGTGTCGCGGCGGTGAAAAACTTTGCGCCGTTTTGAGTACTGCATCCAGCTGTTCGACTGACAGCGTTGTCAGAGACACTAAACGGACGCTGGCAGGAAGTTCATGAATAAGCCGCTGTATCGCTTCGTCCGAACTGTGATCCAAACGAACGATCAGCGGTACCTTCAGCCCGTCAGCTTTGCTTAAACGTCGCTTGCATTCAGCTAACGAAATACTGCCGGCCTCAGGTCCTACCAAAAGCGCTTCCTGATCAACGAGACGCTTTACGTTCAAAGCATGTCCTTCCAAACTAACCGGGCCAACCTCGATAAACCCGACGCCAAAACGCGACAACGCCTCAGTTGCTACCATCCGCGTATCGAGCCACGGACCCAAACCAACAGCGCTAGGAAAATCCGTGTCGAGCAACGAGCGGCGCAAGCGAGGATCGGCGCGCATGTGTCCGAGGAAGTCGATCAGAAACGGTCCGAGCGGGAGGCGGGCGAGGCCCCCGATGAAACCCAGGGCAAAGTCACGCGCGCGACGCGCAGGCAAACGGAATAGGATCGGCTGTGATACTGTTCGATAAAACCAATCAGGCATCGAGTGACGTTACTTACGCTACCGCCGGTCTGGATGCATCTTTATACAACGCGGCGCCTGCAATTGTTGCAACTATCGACGTGACGAGATGAATGGCGCCGACCTTCAGCCACAAGGCATTTGAAAAGAACCCCAGCGGAATGAACTGCACCGGGCCTGTGAGTGAAAACGCAATCCAACCCACGATGCCTGCGAGCACCGCGGTCTTTGGTCCAGCGCCGAAGTAAGCACGCATCAACACGTAGAACATGATCGCCGTGAAGCCGCGACCGAGTTCGAACAACGCGAAGTAGGCCATGCTCATTCCGTGTTGTGCGGGTTCAGACGCTCCCAAGCCGCTGTAGACAGCTTTCCAATCGGCTTGGGCAATGGTTCCGTGAATGAAACCATCGGTGACGAACATAATGATCGCAGCAATCAAGCTGCCAAGGATAAGCCTGCCCCAGTTGATCGTTGCCATGGTTAGCCTCCTCAACTGTGTTAGTGGAACGCCGAATTATAATCCGTGTTTTTATCCGTGAAAATCCGTGGCTCGTATCGTTTCGACGATCTCTTTGATGGCTTGTTTCGCTTCGGGCAGTGGTCCGAGCATCCAGTCGTGGACCATGCCGTCGTATTCACGATAGTCGAGACGCACGCCTTCCACCGCCGCCTTGTCCCGGAGCTTCCGGCAATCAGGACAAAAAACGTCGCGGGTGCCGATGAACACGGAGATGGGCGCGAGGTCTTTCAGGCTGCCGTACACCGGACTCACAAGATAACTCTTCGGATCGACATCTCGCGCGTAAACTTCGCCACCATATTTCAAGCCTTCAACACCGAGAAACGGATCGATCTTGTCAAACTCAGGGATCTCCGGATTGGACAAGGTCGCGTCGAGCCACGGCGACAGCAGAATGACGCGACCCGGTTGCTCGAGGCCGTCTTCGCGAAGTCGTTGGGCCAGTGCCAAACTGATCCCGCCTCCCGATGAATCACCCATAACCGTTACGTTTGCACTGCCAGCGTCCGCAGTTAGTTCGTTGTAAAGCGGAAGCATTAGCGCAAACACGTCGTGGACGTAATACTCCGGCGCGTGCGGGTAATTTGGCGCGGTGACGGTGCAATTCAACGCATCGACCAGCTTCGAAAGGAAGCTCGTGTTCTTATTGGGCGCCGGCACGCTCACGCGTTGGACCCTGTCGAGGTTAAGGCCGAGCTTCTTGAAGGTCGCAGGCAAGAGATAGGTTTCCGGCGCACCT
>JAICQI010000823.1 GCA_025937955.1 Pyrinomonadaceae bacterium | reverse complement strand
TTATTGCCTGCTCCTTCATATCCAATCTATCCGGCGATTATCAACAAACTCGGCGCCGTCACTCGCTACTATCACCTGGATCAAGAAACGAACTGGCAACCGTCGGTGGAGGAAGTGAGCTCGCTGGTGAATCAACGGACGCGCGCGATCATTCTCATCAATCCCAGCAACCCGACCGGCGCGATCACCACTGACGAGACGACGAAGTCGCTGCTCGAACTCGCCGCACGGCACAACCTGCTCGTGATCAGCGACGAGGTTTATCGAGATCTCTGCTTCAAAGAACCACCCACATCTGCTTCAGTGCTTGCCGCCGATTCGGGCGCGGCGGTTGTTGTACTCGAGAGTCTATCGAAAACGCACATGGTCCCGGGTTGGCGCGTCGGCTGGATGCGGTTTACTGAAACACCGCAGACACGCGATCTGATCGCAGCGGTTATTCGTCTCGCCGGTGGCCGACTCTGTTCGTCCACACTGGCCCAGTACGCAATTCAACCCGCGCTCGAAGGCGATCGACAATCGATTGCGAAGTTCACGGAGGAGCTCAGACGCCGCCGTGATGTAGCGACAAAGCGAGTGGCTGCGGTTGATGGATTGAGTTGCGCCGTTCCGGAGGCTGCCTTCTACTTGATGATTCGCGTAGCCGACATGGGCGGTCGAACTGACGAGCAGTTTGTGCTCGACCTGATCAAAACTGCAAATGTGCTGGTGGTCCATGGCTCGGGTTTCGGATGCGATCCGCAAGCCGGATACTTTCGCATGGTGTACCTGGCTGACGAACAGACACTCGCAAACGCATTTGACGGAATCGAAAGCTCGCTGCACGCGCGGGCCACGGCCAATTAGTTTCCGGGAACAGCTTTCACGATACGGAAAGGATCCAGCCTTTAACCATTGTCACCTTTTCCCACGCTAAGGTTGGCGCTTTTGGTTTGAGTTCCCGTTCGGCAATCTCGAGTAACTGAAGCGCTGCCTCTGGTACTGGTTGGGCACGTACCGCCATGAGTTCCGCCGCCAGTTCCGGTGATCTTTGTTCGAGGCGCCGCCGCGCATCCAGCACATCCTTACGCTTGTCACCAGGTTCACTACTGGAGATCAAACTCAACAACCGATCAATCGCAAATCCATCCAGGTACTGTCGTGCGCTCAACAACTCGCCGCGCATGTGTCGCTCACACGCAGACCATAGGACTACGCAAAGATTCTCGAGCGCATCCGGCTTTGCTTGTGCCTGCCGCCGCGTTTCCTCGTCAACTGCTGCGGTTAATTGAGCGACACGATCGCGATCGATGAGCACGCGATAGCGATCGACTTTGCCGGAGCCGACCTCGGTAGCATCAAAAATAGCGAATTCCACTTTATGCCGGTTGCGAAAAATTATGGTCCGGCCGTGTGGGAGGTGCTTAACGGTGAGCGCGATGTTCTGGTAGTCGGGCAACCAGGTAAGATCCTCAAGCAAAGCGGCTTGCGCCCCGACTTCGGTAATGATCCAAAAGTCATGATCCGACCATTCGTCACGTAGCGTTGAATCTGCCGTTGAACCCAGTACGACTAAGCCGAGAACTTCGCGAATAGACTCCAGAGACGCGCGAAGCCGTTCGGTGTAATTGTCGAATTGTGCTGCGTCCATTCACTCTATAAAGCCACAAAAAAGCACAATAGGCACTGAATCTCTGTGCCTTGTGCCTCGTTGTAATCAATAACAATTAAAGCGGCTGGCAGTTACCACGCGCGGGCTGGTTGCTGGCTTGTTGCGGCACACGCCATTCTGATCGCTGCCAGAATGTGCCGTCATCGTATTCAATGCGGTTGATAACTACGCGCTGGACGTAGGTCTTATTCGCTGCTGAGACCACGCGGATTGGCGGAAGAATGCTGTTCCCTTCAAACCGTTCAGTCTGATTTGGTTTGAGTTTTGCCGTACAGCGAAACTCCCGGTGTGTCGTGTCGGAGAAATCCTCAGTGTAACTCCCTTGAAAATCCCAGGAGATAGCTTTAATCATCTTCAGGCCGGTGTTCTTCACGCTGACTTTGTACCGAAACATGTCTACGGCCCGGGAATTTCGCGCCTCTCTCATGACACTCTCTTCCAGGTCCAGCATGTCGCGACTGCGGTTCTCGATAGAGTTGCGGTTGCGGATCTCCTCTTCGTAAATCAGTCGCCGGCTTCTCGTGTCAGCCATATTACTGTTGCTCCTCCTGGGGATTGGCCCTTTGTAATCATAGGCGATGAACTTAGAGGTGGAGAATTCGCCGATCTGAATATCCGGCACACCATCGGCGGGGTCCTGGTCGCGGGCCTTCAAAAGAATAACCGGAACGAGCAACAAGAGGATTACAACTATTCTCATGATCGACCTCTCGCTAACAATCGAAATTAGCCGATGTGTGAAGCAGGTCGCCAGTATATACGGAAGTTCGACTCACTGAGAAGATTAATGCGGGAAAGTTGCATAGCTCGGCGATGATTATGTTACTTTTATCCGAATTTAAGGTCGGGAGGAGCATATAAACACGTGAAGGATTCCAGAATCTGCCGCCTCATGGCATTGGTATTTGTCCTGTTGTGTGGACTGCAGGGGGCCAATGGCCAGAAACTCAAAACAGAAGAGATCATCGCCAAGCATTTGGACGCGATAGGTGGGGCTGAAACCTTGCAGTCTGTGACGAGTCGCCTCGTCACTGGAACGGCCGTGGCGACTTTCAAGGAACCGGGCACTGGTCAGGTCGGCGGACGCGTCGTGCTCGCATCCGAGGGTCCAAAAAACATGGTAGCGATGGTTTTTGATAACGCGACCAACTATCCACACGAAAAGGTGGGAT
>JAICQI010000153.1 GCA_025937955.1 Pyrinomonadaceae bacterium | reverse complement strand
TCGGCGTCACACGCGTTGATTTCCTGGTGAATGGCGCGCTTCAGTGCAGCGACACCACTGCGCCTTATAGCTGTACCTGGGGAGTGCCGGGTGCGATGAATAAGACTTATCAACTTCAGGCACGTGCATTTGATCAGGCAGGTAATGTAGGCACGGCAAGCATTCAAGTCACCGCTCGGTAAACTGCTTTACCACAAAGACACGAAGACACAGATTCATTTTGAATCTCTTCGTACCTTTGTGTCTTCGTGGTAGGACCACCTCATGTTGTTAGCAAATGAAAATGTCCGGTTTTCTTAGCACATGAAATGTCCGGTTTTGGTTTTACCATTTTCATATAACGATCCAGCAGTAGGGGCTGTGGGAATGTGGGAAAGTCACGCTGCTTTGGAGCGGGACTTTTCCAAGCCGCTGCGGGAAGCGACGTCTTTGTCGCTTTCCGTGGCGGCGTCATTTCCACAGCCGGTTTTGTTTGTTTGAGAACCTGGCCATCAGCTTGAAAGCGAGCCACTAGATGTGGACCAAAAGTGATCGAAAGCGTCTCATCAAATGTTGATGAATGGTGACGCGACAGCCAGCTAATGTCGCACGTAATTTACTTCGTTCCAGTTGCCACACTTTATTGGCGAAACTCACGGTGTTGTCTCTGGCTACTACCCGCTCATGCTGCACCGAAAAAACCAGGTCCAAATCTTTACGTCGCAAGGGCACAAAGGCGGTACCGCGTTCACTGGCGGCGACACTGAAACGCTGATTGAATTCGCGACAGTATTCTTCGCGCAGAAAGCGATTGGCCTCTGCGAGCGTAGCGGTCACTGCAGGCGGCAGCAGTCTTAGTTACGATCCCATAACCGACCAGTACATCTACGTCTGGAAAACCGAGGCAGCTTGGGCTGGCACGTGCCGGCAACTCGTCGTGCAGTTAAACGATGGCAGCATTCACCGAGCGAACTTCAAGTTCAAGTAAACTTTCGAGTTCGCCGGTTGGTGAAGAAGGCCTCGCGCTAAGTAGCGAGGCCTTCGCCTTTAGACGGTCTCAATATTTCTTGCATGAGTTCAGTTCTGGAGAGACAATGATCGCTCTCAAAAACGTAAAGATTACTCCCGCTCAATGTACAAACAGAACACTTGCACGCCGAATGATAGGCAAGGTCATCTCTCATAACCGGATCGTTGGTGAAATTGGACGTGGAGCAATGGGTGTGGTGTACCTGGCCGAGCATACTGTGCTCGGTCGCCGGGTGGCGATCAAGACTGCCACCAATGCAAACCACGGGAGATTTCTTCGCGAGGCCCGTGCCGCCTCGGCTTTGTCTCATCCCAACATCGCGACGATTCACGATTACGGCCAGACCGACGATGGTGAACCTTATATCGTGATGGAATATGTCCAGGGTAAAACGCTGGCTGATTTGATCCGTGAAGGAAGCTTAAGCATCCCTAAGTGTCTACGCATCATTCGCCTGGTGGCTGAAGCGCTGGACGAAGCTCACCGGCACAGCATTATTCACCGCGACATCAAACCTTCGAACATCATGGTCGATGACCGGGGCATCGTGAAGGTCCTCGACTTCGGTCTGGCAAAACAAATAGGACTCCAACCAATCGAACAAGGCACCGATCCTAACTCGCGGGATACTAAAACGCGGGAAGGGTTACTGGTTGGAACACCAATGTACTTCTCACCGGAACAGGCGCTCGGTGTGGCGCTTGATCCACGCAGCGATCTTTTCTCGCTCGGGGTGGTGCTCTACGAATGTTTGACCGGTAAGCCTGCGTTCACTGGCGAGACACCTATGGGGATCTGTGCCAAGGTGATTCGTGACAGCCCTATCCCACCCTCTCAAATCAATCCTGCAGTTTCCGGCGATCTCGAGCGCGTCACGTTACGAGCTCTGGAAAAGTCAGCAGACAAACGCTACCAGTCGGCCAGTGAGTTGGCGTCTGACTTACAGATACTGGAAGCCACCTTTTCCAGTTCGGAATTGGGTAGATTATCCATCGATCAAACGCAGCCAGTCGTCAACCGGGAAACCGTGTTTATTGGTTGCAGCCGCAACGCCAAACGCTTATCGCTGGTTATTCTTGCGGTGCTCCTGGTTAGCGCGATCGCGGCATGGCTGATATTCAAGAGACCGTATCCGCCACCGCCGAAACCGAAACAAGAGCGAGTGGGAATTGGCGGAAACGTAATTGAGGCAGCGTTATCTCCGGACGGAAAATATATTGCATACGTTAACGAGGAAGCCGGCAGGCAAAGCATTCGACTCCGGCAAATTACGCCTGAAACGGATATTCAGATAGTCGGTCCTGGCAATACAAAATACAAAGGACTCTCATTTCTCCCAAATGGCGATTCTTTGTCGTATTTGAAAACTGAAGGCGACTCTGCGGATCTGTATCAAGTTGCCACGATCGGCGGCACCTCTCGAAAGTTGGCTGGCAACGTCGACACGCCGGTAAGCTTTTCCCCTGACGGTAAGCAATTCACCTTTGTGAGGTATTCGGCGGATGCACGCGAAACTACGCTGATAATTGCCGATGCTAAGGGCAATAATGAAATAGCTTTGAAAACACTCAAAGAACCGCAACGCTTTAGCAGGGGCGGTTTCTATTCAAGTGGTCCTGCATGGTCACCGACCGAACCGCTCATCGCCGTACCTGCCTACAGCGTAACCGACGAGACATACCGCGAGATAATGCTTGTAAAAGTCGCGGATGGAACAATGAATGCCATCAATCCCGGGCGCTGGAATATTATCGAGAAACTTGTTTGGCTGGACGATGGCAGCGGTTTCCTCATGAACGCGGCCGAAGCTAATTCCGACTTGTTGCAAATATGGCTTGTAAATCGACAAGGACATGTCGTCCGACGAGTCACGGAGGATCCGAGTCACTACGTAGGTCTAAGCGCTACTAAAGATTCCCGGGTGGTGCTGACGATTAAAAACGAACGCCTCTCTTCCGTTTGGATCCATTCCGACTCATCAGTACAGCTCCCTTCAAGTCGTTATCTCGGAGATATGGGTATTGCCTGGACCGAAGACTCCAGGTTTGTGCTTGCTTCCAACATTCATAACAACTACGACATCTGGACCATGGATGCCGACGGAAGTAATCGAAAGCAGGTGACCTTTACCGCACGGACCAATGTGGAACCAGCACTTTCGCCAGACGGCCGTTATATCGTTTATGTGTCATTTGAGGGGAGGCATCCTCATATCTGGCGCATAAACGCAGACGGGACGAGTCTAAAGCAATTGACAAGCGGAGGCGATGAAGCTCTGCCTCGTTTCACGCCGGACGGAAAGTGGGTCGTCTATCACAGCATCAATAACGACAAATACAGTATTAGAAAAGTGTCAATCGATGGAGGAGAACCCATCACTCTGGTAAGTGACTGGTCAACCCAACCGGACGTTTCGCCTAACGGAAAACAGGTGGCGTGTTTCGTTAAACGAGAGGGGGCGACAGCCTGGGAGATATTCGTCGTGCCGATCGAGGGCGGCGCACCCGTCGCAACATTTCCGCTGCCGGCAACAGTTGAGCCGGAATGGCCCGGTCTGCGATGGACGCCTGACGGTAAAGAGTTAACCTACGTGTCCACCGTGCAGGGCGTCTCGAACGTTTGGCGCCAGTCTTTAACGGGGGGCAAACCAAAGCCGTTGACAGACTTCAAAGAAAACAAAATTTTCTTTTTCGACTGGTCACGTACAAACCAAAAGCTGGTCCTGGTGCGCGGGAGTGAAACCAGGAACCTGACCCTTGTCAGCGAGTTTCTGGGTGCAGACAACGATTCTTTTCAGCTTTTTGATTTGTTCTAAGTCTCCTTTGGTTCACCCTCCGAAACGGATCAAGCGGATGAGCAGGCTCCAGACGTGCAGCCACTGGGCGTACAGCAGAATATCTCCGGCATTAGGGAGGTGCTGGATGTCACTTGGATCGAACAATTATAGCTGCTGCTATCTTTCTCTGCGGTAAAACTCGTTAAGGTTCCATTGGGATCTACTGACAAGGTAAAGGTGAAATCTTCGCCGCTAATTGTAAAGTTCATCGGTAACTCCTTTAAAGACTCCCCGGTGGACGTGAGGGTCGTGTTAATCGTGTTGCTGGGGTCACTCAAGACGAACATGCAATCTGTAGCTGGGGCTACTCGCTGTTCGCGCCTGAGCTAGGACGTAATCACTGCTATAGAACAGGAAAGTCGTGTGCCATCCGTGTGCCACTGCCTTTAGGGGCAAAATGCCCAACTTCAACCACTTCTTGGAAGTTTTCGGACTATCACTATTGATGGTCGCCCTATCATTTCTGATATGCTTCGCGAATGACGGCCCGCTTAGTTGCCACCTCAGGCGCATTGAAGGGAACGACCTTCGCCCTCACTCAGGACGAGGTATCGATTGGTCGCGATCTTTCAAACAGTGTCTCACTCAACGACCCATCAATTTCGCGCCAGCATTGCGTCATCAGAAAGAACGGTAGTACCGACGGTTTCCACATTGTTGATCTACGGAGCTACAACGGCACGTTCGTGAACGGCTTGCCCGTTGCAGACCATGCTTTAACTCATCGCGATCAAATCGCCCTGGGAGATCTTCGTTTCATCTTCCTTACTCACGACGACGACGCCTCCCATCTTGACGACGGTGATTTGATCACTCGTTCTACCATCCGGCTCGAACGCGAACAGGCGTTTTACCTTCGACCTGAAGACGCCGTGTCCCCGGTTTCAGATGACTCTCGCGCAATTAGTGAACGCAACGCTTTATTAAAAATCAGCACTACGATCAACTCGATCCGGAAATCGCACGAGTTGCAACTACGCCTGTTGGAGTTGACGCTCGACGTGGTGCCTGCGGAACGTGGCGCAATTCTGTTGGCGGATGAAACCTGTGAAGACTTTGTTTCCTGCCGTGGTTGGGATCGGATGGGTGGTGCGGACGACTCGATCAAGGTGAGTCAAACCGTTTCCAGGCAGGTGCTGCGTGAAGTGGTTGCCATCTTAAGCAACGACGTGGTTGAAAATGAGAACGGCGGGTCACCCAGTCTGGTTGCAGCTCGAGTTAGCTCGTTATTATGTGTGCCGCTCGTGGCTTTCGATAAGCCGCTCGGTGTGATCTATCTCGACACCAGTTCACGAGTTGCTCAGTTTGATGAAGCACATCTCCAATTGCTAACTGCGATTGCCGGCATCGCAGCCGTCGCTTTCGAGAACGCGCGCCAGTTTGCACTGTTGGAAACAGAGAATCGCCGGCTCCAGCAGGAAGTTAAATTGGAGCATCAGATGGTCGGGGAGAGCCAGTCGATGGGCGAAGTTTATAAACTGATTGCTAAAGTTGCCGCTTCACCTTCAACCGTCCTCATCCTCGGCGAAAGCGGCACTGGCAAGGAGCTAGCCGCACATGCAATTCACCTTAATAGTGAGCGCGCCGGCAAACCATTCGTTGCAATCAATTGTGCGACCCTGACAGAAAGCCTGCTCGAGAGTGAATTGTTTGGGCATGAAAGAGGGGCTTTTACAAGCGCCATTGCTCAGAAGCGAGGGAAATTGGAGATTGCTGATGGTGGCACTATCTTCCTCGATGAGGTCGCTGAGTTGTCGCCGGCGGTTCAGGCCAAACTTTTACGAGTATTGCAGACACGTGAGTTCGAGCGTGTTGGCGGCACTCGTCCAATCAAGGTTGATGTACGCACGATAGCAGCAACCAATCGCGACCTCGATGCGGCAACTAAAACGGGGAAGTTCCGAGAGGACCTGTACTACCGTCTCAATGTCGTCTCGATCCCGATGCCGCCGCTGCGAGAACGCCGCGAGGACATCCCATTGCTGGCTGCATACTTTGTGGCAGATTCCAGCAAGAGGTGTAAGCGACGCGTGACAGGAATCTCGGCAGAGGCTCGCCGCTTAATGTGTGCCTACGACTGGCCCGGGAATGTGCGGCAGTTGGAGAACGCGATCGAACGGGCTGTGGTTATGGGATCGACGGAGTTGATTGAGCCCGAAGATCTTCCGAAAACGATCTTCGAGAGTAAAGTTACGGATCATCAGCCCCAGAAGGACTACCACGAAGCGACTAGAGACTTTAAGCGCGAGCTAATCACAAAGACACTTAAACAAACTGAAGGCAACGTCACCGAAGCTGCAAAGTTATTGGGTATGCACGCCAATAATCTTCATCGAATCATTAGTAACCTCAAACTTCGGGATAACGAGCGTTAAATTCGCTCTGAAGATCGATAATCGCGGCGGTTTGCACAAGAGGAATGAAGAACGCGGTCATCTTTATCGGTATTCAGGGAACCGGGAAGTCGTCTTTTTATCAGGAACGGTTTTTCCACACACACGTTCGTATCAACCTGGACATGCTGAAGACGAAACACCGTCTCCGATTGCTTTTTAACGCTTGTATCGAGGCCGGCCAGTCATTCGTACTCGATAATACAAATAGCAGCCGTGAGGTCCGGGCAGAGTTTATTGCCCGGTCAAAGGCCGCAGGGTTTCGCGTTGTGGGCTATTACTTTCGCTCGGATATCGGCTCGGCGCTCGCGAGAAATAGTGAAAGAAGTGGCCCCACGCGAATCCCGAATCTTGGTGTGTTGGGAACTTACAAACAGCTCGAAATACCACAACGCTCCGAAGGATTCGACGACTTATACTACGTCTACATTGATCCGGCCGGGAAGTTCCAGGTTGAGGAGTGGTCCAGTGAAGTTTGATGAGTTGGATTCAAAAATGCGTGTCTTCGAAACCGCCCAGGACCGCTCCGTGTTCCCCGAGATGTTCCTGGTGGCTCGCATTGACGGCCGCAACTTCACCAGACTGACCAAGGAAATTCACAAGTTCGAAGCGCCCTACGACGCGCGCTTTCGCGACATGATGATCGACACCACTGCACATTTAATGAACTGCGGCTTCAAAACAATATACGGTTACACTCAATCTGACGAGATCTCGCTGCTGTTTCACCCGGACACCACGACGTTTGATCGCAAGGTAAGAAAATACAACTCGATCCTGGCCGGTGAAGCCAGCGCCAAGTTCTCTTTACTGCTTGGCGATCTCGCGTGTTTTGACAGTCGCATTTCCGAACTGCCAAATATAGATTTGGTGGTCGACTATTTTCGCTGGCGTAATGAAGACGCACATCGAAACGCACTCAATGCTCATTGTTACTGGCTTCTCAGAAAGGAAGGCCAAACGGTCCAACAAGCCACAAAAGCCCTGGAGCGCCTCTCGGTTGCTGAAAAGAACGAACTCTTGTGGCAGAGAGGAATCAATTTCAACAACCTGCCACTCTGGCAACGCAGGGGAATTGGCCTCTACTGGGAGAGTTATCAAAAGACCGGCACCAATCCACTAACTGCACAAGCTGTTTCGACAACGCGCAAAAGATTGAAGCAAGATCTTGAGCTACCCATGAGAGACGAGTACGGTCATTTCGTGCGAACACTGATCGGTAGTTTAGTTGAACGACAGCAGGGTGGGATACGGCAACGTACTTGATACTGCACTCGGTGCGCTCACTGAAGCTAATGTTTTAGGATGGGACTAAGTGATTTTGTCCGCTCGAGTTGAACTGTCACGAGCGCCTATCAATGTTTGATTTGCTGCGAGCGTGACGCAGGGGTTTCGAGTTCTTTCTTGAGAGGCGTCCAATAATGCCGATCTGCTTCGCGTTCATTCTCCTCTTCTGCCAGCAAAAGTTCGGCAAGAAGTGATTCGTCTTCACTCTTGGCTGCCTTCAGGAGTGGTCGCTGCCGGAATAATTGAGCCGGAATCCGCTGCTGACGAGCTAGTTCAATGAGCAGTGGTGGTGTTCTCAACTCAAGAAACCAGAATCGAATTTGGTCTTTTGTTGGGGTTTCACGATTCGTGAAGTAGTTTACTTCGACAAGTCGCCGAATCATGGGCCAATCTTTGTCGCGCTGTGTTTTCTTAGCTTGAACCAGGTCGGGAAGTCCCATGAGCTCTATCATTGAGCCGTCCAGTTCAATAGTTGTACGCTGATTCCACAGTTTTGAGAAAGAGGCGACGCCACGCATTTTTGTCATCACGTCGACCCGCATTCCAAGTGCTTCGGCGTGATTACATCGGAAGTGAACGGCGTGTCCTTTGCGGAGATACCTTGCTTCGAAGGGAGGCACGGCGATCACCTCCGCCTTCAGATCTTTTAGAGATTTATTGAGCCTCGCCAGATTCTCTGAGCTTGCGAGTATGGCAAGATCTGTGTCGCGGCTAAACTCGGCTGCGCCGTAGAATACGCATGCCTGGCCGCCCATGAGCAGCGCCCTTACTCGATGCTCCTGGATCGAAGAAAGGACTTTGAGTATCGGGTTGCGTATCAAGCGAGCCACCAAGATAGAAGTAAGCTTGCCACAACTTTTCTGATTCGTGCCATCGTTCTTGCGGTGAAAGTCGATACCACGAAGCCCATTCTTCTCCGACGATTTCTTCAGGCGTGATCATCAAGCACAGTTTACCCTCTGGACAAGCAGATCGCAGTCCTCCAGAACGCTCAGCACCTATCAAAAATACTAGGCTTTGCGAAAGGGGTACGCAGTGTAGAAAAGAAACTACTTTAAGCGTTGATAAGTGAAGGAATTGCACTTGAGATGAATCATACGCTTGCAAGGCCACTGCGGTCGTTCCTCGTTTTCTTGCTGGCAACGCAAGTCTGGGCTCAATCTGCGGGCCCGACATTTCCCGATCCCGGCAAAACTTCCATGACGAAGGACGAACAGCAGGCGCTCAGGTTGGAGGTCGCCGCCCAAGTTTATCAGCAGATGCCCGTGCTCCCCGACAACAGCCCGGAATCACCATACGTTCGAAGTCTCGGCCAAAAGCTGGTGGCTACCATTCCACAGCAGTGTACTCCTGGGATCGAGCAACTTGGCCCGATGAGGCAGCACAGTTGCTTACAACTGCTATGGAAGAAGAACCGGATGATGAGATACGAGCAACAATGGTCAAGGTAATTGAAGGTGAATCCGTGTGCGAAGACTGATCGATGGTGCCACTACAAAATCCTCCGGTACCTCATCACGAAGTCAAACTCATCAATAGTGCCCCCGCAGGGATTCGAACCCCGAACCAACAGATTATGAGTCTGCTGCTCTAACCGTTGAGCTACAGGGGCACAATGTCTTACGGACTAGCGGATTTAGACTTGAGCATCTCCGCGTAGTTCATCGAACCTCGTCAAAAGCGCGTGACGCACGGAGTGTATCACGCGGTCATTTGGAAGCGGCAAATCGTCCCGGACTATTAACGGGCCTTGATGCGGAAGGGGTAGTCTTCGAAGTTGTCGACTCGTCCGTCGGCAGTGATACCGTCGAGGTGAACGTTGTAGCTGCCCGCGCGCAGGTTTTTCGCCGGAACATTTATCGTAATGTACTTTCTGCCGCGCTCGGTGAATGGCTTCAAATTAGATCTCGTCGCGAACGGTTTGGAAGAGTCAATTTCTTTCACGAAAGCGTTGTAATGAGAATAGTCGTCGCCGTGCGTCACGTTCAGCTTCAGACCAACCTGCGAAGCTCCGCGCGCAATCGTGAA
This sequence comes from Pyrinomonadaceae bacterium, assembly GCA_025937955.1. Taxonomy (GTDB): domain Bacteria; phylum Acidobacteriota; class Blastocatellia; order Pyrinomonadales; family Pyrinomonadaceae; genus PSRF01. Next base: position 429 of record JAICQI010000153.1, on the reverse strand, counting down.
AGCTTCGACGGCCTCGCCACCAGAACCGCGACTGCCACCACCTGGATTCAGCACGATCGGGAAAATCATCGCCGTCGCTGGACGCTGCTGCTCCTCTGTCAAGAGCCGCTTGTACTCAGCCGCTAACGCCGCTTGCTGCTCTTTTTCCTGCTCTGTTTTATCGAGCTTTGCTGCAAGCTCGTCGTACCTGGCTTTTTGTTCGTCGATCTGCCGGCGGAGCTGTTCCTGTTGTTGCTGCTGCTGAGCCAGCCTTTGTGACTCGGCTCTCAGTTTCATCCATACGAAAACAAACGCCGTTGTCGCCAGCAACAGAAAGATCAACGACATCGCAAACGCCGGACGGAACGCCGGAACCGCCGCCGCCGGCGATCCAAACAGTCTGTCCCACCAACCAACGCTTACCGGCTGCGCTGGAACAGTTACCGGTGT
>JAICQI010000116.1 GCA_025937955.1 Pyrinomonadaceae bacterium | reverse complement strand
GGTTGAAAACTGAAGAAGTCCGGACTTGGAGCGCGATTGTTTCCGGTGATAGCTGCATGTGAAATTCCGTAACCACCACGAATGACGAGATCTCTATCTTCCGCCCACTTCCAAAGCTTTGGACTCCACGCGAAACCAAAGCGCGGCTCGAAACCCATCTTGTCAACCGGCACGAGATAGCGGGAATTTCCGCCACGCCCGGCAAAAGCGAATGCAGGGATCGTCGCGCTCGTTGGCACAAAGCTGGGAATCGGAGCATTAACCGGAAGAGCCAGACCACCGGCACTACTTGCGATGGCTCGCCGTTGCACTTCAGTCAACGGAACCGTCACGGTCTTGTCCAATCGGAAAACGCCCTGCAAGTCGTTCTTCTCCGTGCGAGGAAGTTGCAGTGAATAACGAAGCCCGAGATTCAACGTCAGGTTCGGTCGCGCTCGCCAGTCATTCTGGACGAAGCCGGCGGCGGCTTTCCATCGGTAATCATAGTTCACCAAAAGTGGTCGAACCTGGACCACATTGGGCGCGCCAATCAACAGGCTCGCCAGGTTGTTGCCGCCGGCGGCCACCTGGTTTGCGCGCGAGCGATCTGTGTTTAGAGTTCTGAACTCCCACCTTCCACCCGATGCGCCAAAGAAGGGAACAACGTTTAATCGCATATAGCTGAGGTCAGCACCAAACTTCCATGTCATGCTACCGCGAGTCCAGTACACAACGTCGTTGATATTGAAACGCTCCTCGACGTTGAAGTTGTTAGTCGATCCCGAAGATCCAATGTCAGCGAAGGCGTTGAAGCCACTGTCACCACTTATCTGGAATAACGGGATGCCGCCACTGGTGACACTGGGAAGTCCCAACTCGACGGCGAGGTTCCGCCCGCCATTTATCGAAAACTCCGGAGCGAAATCTTCGCTGAATACTCCTCGTGTGTAGTTGAGCTTCAGGCTATTGAGGAGAGTTGGCGAGAAAGTGTGGTCGTTGCCGAGCAGGAGTTGTTTGGCATCACTGAAAACCCCCGTGCTGCCGTTTACATCGGTACCAAAGTTTCGCACACCGATTGCCGGTGTTTTTGTGTAGCGAAAATTCCAGCTGTTGGAATCTGTGAGTTTGTGATCGAGGCGAAGGGTGTAGCGCGTCTCATCCTCGGTGACCTGCCGGTTGATGATGGCGTTTCTCAGAAACCCGTTATCTATGAAATAACCGGTGCCGGTTGGTTGAAATTTCAGTATCTCGGTTGCGATCGGATCGATGAACTGTTGCGGGATCACATTCAAGGCATCAACGACTGGCGTGTTTGCGGGACACTGAGGTTGGCCATTGATCAGCACCATGCCCTTGGCCGCAGTGGCGCCAAACTGGCAGAACCAGCGACCACCCGTCAGGACGATCGGGACTAACCTGCCATTATTCATCGTGAACTGTTGATAGATTGCTGATGGTCCATTTGAGGTGAGGCCGAATTGGGACGCAATGTTCGTTGGCACCCAGCCGCTCGTCGTGCGAACCAGATTTCTAAAATCACCTGCTTTCTCGGCCGCAGTCGGCAACAGAGTCGTCGTTGTGACAAAGTCCTGTCGCCAGCGTGGCTCGTATGCGAAGAAGAAGAAGCTGCGGTCGTGCCCGTCATACAGTTTGAAGCCGCCTTTGTCGAAGTATGGTAAATAGATTGGCCCACCGGCTGTAACTGAAACCTGATTGTAGCGGAGGTTATTTGGAGTGCGCGGTGTAGTACCGATGCGATATGGTTGCGCATTGGTGTTTGGATTACGGTGATACCAGAGTGCGGTGCCGTTAAATGAGTTAGTGCCTGATTTAGTAGTGGCGTTGATCACGCCGCCGCCTGTTTGACCAAACTCCGCTGAGTACGCTGTTGTCTGGACCGTGAACTCTTGCACGGTTTCCGGTGTGAAGCTCACCACCGCACGTGCGAGACCGATGCCTGTGTTGTTTACGCCATCGGCGAGAATCGACGTGCTGCCTGAACGACCTCCGTTGAGATTCAAGTTGAATCCGGGAACAGGTTGACCCGATGTCACCTCCGGGTCTTCGCTTCCGGCATCGCCGGTAACATTAGGAGCAGTCACTGCCAGATCGAGCACGCTGCGATTGTTCAGTGGTAGATCGCGAAGCTGACGCTCAGCAACAGTGTGGGCGGTCGTTCCTGATCCACTCGGGATCAGATTCGTCTCACTGCTGACTGTCACGGTCTCGGCTACTGCTCCGGTTTCGAGTGAAAAGTTTGCAGTGGAGATTAGGGCAGTGTCTACCTTGAGTTTTTCCAGGATGGCCTTTTTAAAACCCGTGGCCTCGACGACGATCTGATACGTCACAGGTTCAAGTGCGCTGAAGGAGAAAGTGCCGGAGTCCGAGGTCGTTGTGGTTAACGATTGGTTGGTGCCCAGGTTGGTAAGCGTGACGGTCGCGTTAGGAATGGACGCGCCGTTTTGGTCGACGACGGTGCCACTGATTCCGCCCCTGTTTGTTTGTGCGATAGCGAGAGCCGAGCAAAACAGAGCCACCATTAGCATTGAAATGAATCTCATCGCAATTCTCCTTCACTTTAACTAATGAATGGTTGCGGATGGTGCCGACAACGCGAGCACGGCCACGCAGCCAGGTTGTCAAAAGCCGTCAGAAAAGCGGTTAACTCGGACGATAGCTTTTCGCGAAGAAGCCTTTTTAAGCGGTTAACTTTTGTGTTAGAACCTCACAGAAGCCAGCGCAATCCCACTTTTTCGGGGGTTATCGAGAAGCGGCATCTTACCACCGAGTAATCCCGGCGTATAGATCAATTTTGAGTCTTACATACCCTGCGAAGCACGTAATGCTAGCAGGTTGTGCGTGAAACCTGCGAAGCAGGTGGCAGAATAAAGCCTGGGGCGCAAGCCCCAGGACCACGAAATAAACAAGGCAATGAGCCCGCGAAGCGGGCGACAGCGCTGCCGCCCGTTTCACGGGCTCAATTCGTTTTTCTCAATTCGATCCTGGGGCTTGCGCCCCAGGCTCTATTCCTGCCACCTGCTTCGCAGGTTCGGCGCCCAGGCATTTGCGACCTCCGCTTGCTTCGCGGGCTACCTTGCTTTCTTCACACTTCTGGCGCGCACTGAGAAGAAGCGGGCGAGGGGATTGTTTTTGAGAGCTTTCAGCCCCGCGACGACCGAGGCGGCATTCAGTTCTGCACCAGCCAGGCTCGTGTGGGTGTTGTCACCGAAAAATAAGAGCTCAACTTTTTCCGGCCCGAGTTCCTCATATTTCCGCGAGACGATGGTGTTGAGCGGTATGAACCTGGCTCCTGTTGACTCGGCAACTTGAGCTGCCCACCTGCTGTAATCTTCTGTGTTATTTGTAATCTTTCGCGGCACTGGAGAGCAGACTATCGGCGTAGCTCCTTTCGCTCGCGTGTCGGCAATAAACTTGCGCAAGTACCATCCATAGGTATGGACCACTTCGCGCTTGCCCGTGAGGATGTTGTCGATCTCCTCTGTTTCTTCACCCGTCCCTTTAATCGTTCCGCGCGCTCGAACGTTGTCGTTAATCGGCCCGGCATCGTTGTGTCCAAACTGCATGATGACAAAGTCGCCCGGCTTCAACAGGACCATGAGCCGATCCCAGTAATCAAACGTCAGGTAGGTGCGGCTGCTGAGACCTCCGAGCGCGCGGTTCACCACATTGATCTTCTTTGGGTTGAAATAATCGGCGATATGGTCACCCCAACCCCACTGCCCGTTTGACCCATTTCCATCGCCGTTCCGGACGGTTGAATCTCCGATCAAAAAGAGACTGGGAAGCTTTGGGTTGACCGGTTCCGGAAGCGGCCTGCCCGGGCGAGGTCCCTGGGTCTGGGCGGCTAATGAGAAGTTGGAAGCAAGCACGAGAAAAGAAAGTATTAATAGATCCAAAAAAAGCTCAAATCGGGTTGCTGATGTACGAGAAATCATAAATTGGTCTAACCAAAATAATTTTTCGGATGGATAAAGCGAAATTAGCTACACAAAATTATTGACAGAAAACCCTGTCTCGCAGGAGAATACACCGCATCATACCGGCAGTCCCGTTCCCTGGTTAAGCGAGGGTTACTTTACGCAATTTGTAAAAATGGTCAAGCCGGAACTCTCTGGCATTGGTCGATTGGCTTTCCCAATCAAGTTAAGCGCTTTCCACGAATAGAGGAGACAATATGAGATCGAGATTGACCCGTTTCGCTTATGTGTGCACGGCGATTATGTTCGCCCTAATAGTGCTCTCCCCATTATCGCTGCGGGCGCAAGAGGCGCGAGGCACGATCTCGGGAACCGTTATGGACTCGAACAATGCGGTTGTCCCTGGAGCTACGGTCACTATTACCAACGTAGCCATGGGAACAAGCCACGTTGCTACAACCAATCAAAGCGGACTGTACACGGTGCCCTACCTTATTCCCGGAACCTATCGCATCCTCGTTGAGGGAACCGGATTCAAGAAATATATTCGCGAAGGCGTTGCCCTCCAGGTCAACGACAAGCTCGAGATTGATGCTGTTCTCGAGGTCGGAGGCAGTCAGGAAACTGTGACTGTCACGGCAGACGCCGGATTAGTTGAAACCGGCACAGCGTCGATGGGCCAGGTCGTGGATGCGCGTCGCGTGTCCGAGTTACCGACGCCACACGGTGATCCATTCTTCCTGCTTGGACTGGCGAGTGGTACTACTTTCGGAGCATCCGCCGTCGGTGGACGCGACGTGAGACTGGATCGGCCGTTTGAGCCCACACACATAACGGGCTACTCGATTAATGGCACCCGACCCAACCGTGGCGACGTCACGATTGACGGCGCGCCGAGCACCTCGGTGGCTAATGCTAATGAAGTAACGGCTTCGTATGTGCCACCCACCGACATCGTCCAGGAAGTCAAAATATCGACCGCAAGCTTTGACTCACAATTTGGAAATACTGAAGGTAGCGTAACGAACATAGTCATCAAGTCGGGCACCAACGACATTCACGGCACGGCATACTGGGTCAAGATGCCGGTGTCGCTATCTGCCAATGATTTCTTTGCAAACCGAATTGGTTCACCGCGTCCACAGATTCCTTACGACCGTCCCGGCTTTTTTGTCAGCGGCCCAACCGTTATTCCGAAAATCTATGACGGAAAGAATCGGACCTTCTTTTCATGGGGCTATGAATATATCAAGGACGTCCGGCAGCGGAACAACGGCGTTCGTACTGTTCCCACTGACGCGATGAAGAATGGCGACTTCTCGTCTCTGCTGGCGATTGGACCACAGTATCAGATCTTCAATCCGTTCTCGCGGCGTCCCAATCCGGCGCGGCCTGGTTTCTTCATCCTGGATCCGTTCAAGTGTGATGCTTCGGGCAATCCGGTTGTGCCAACATCCAGCGGCACGCAGCTTACCGGTACGGCATGCAACAAGCTGCCTCAACAATTGATCAACCCGGTCGCGAAGAGCCTCGTCAGCCAGTACTGGCCGAGTCCTCTTAATCCTCCAAGCAATCCTGATGGATCAAATAACTACCTGCAGCCGGATCTGGTTGAGACTACGAGATACTTCACGACCACTGTACGCATCGATCATAGTTTCAACAGCAAGAATCGAATGTTCGCGCGTGGCAGCTGGTACACCCGGAACAGCGATCACAATAACCACTTCCAGAATCTCGCTACCGGTCAGGAATTTCAGTTTCTGTCACGCCAATTCACAATTGACGATGTGCACACACTCAATGCCACGACCGTGTTGAACGTCCAATACAGTTACAACCGGTTCATTCGGGTTGACGGACAAAACTCGGAAGGTGATGGATTCGATCTCACTTCGGTTGGTTTTCCGGCGCGGTACCAGGCTCTCGTTCCCGAGGACAAGAGACATTTCCCAGCTATCGGCATTAACGGCTACATTGGTACGCGCGTGAACGACGAGTTCCGGCCTAACGACATTCACTCGGTCCGCGCTGTGGTTAACAAAGCACTCGACGAACACTCGCTGAAGTTTGGAACAGAGTTTCGCGCCTATCGAGAAAACTCCTTCAACAATATCAACGACTGGACCGGCCGTTTTAACTTCGTAGGCGACTTTGTCCGTGGTCCTAATAATGATTCAGTGGGCGCGCCCAGCGATCGCGGTCAGTCGTTCGCACAGTTTCTGCTTGGTTTGCCGAGTCATACCGATAGTTACATTGCGCGTCTAGCCGACTACGCCGAACAATCAACCACCTGGGGCTTCTTCGCCCATGACGATTGGCGAGTTAAACCCAGGCTTACTTTGAACCTTGGATTGCGCTATGAAGCCGAAGGCGCGCTTACTGAACGCTACAACCGGAGTATTCGCGGGCTCGATTTGGCATACGTTCAGCCGATCGAGGCTGCGGCTCGAGCAAAGTATGCGCTCAACCCCATTGCCGGCTTGCCGGCGGATCAGTTCTTCGTTCGCGGTGGATTAACCTTCGCGGGTGTCAACGGTGAGCCGCGCGGAGTCTACTCAACTCCGCAACGGAATTTCATGCCGCGTTTTGGTTTTGCATATCAACTCACCAAAGATGCCAAGACGGTGTTACGGGGTGGCTATGGAATTTATTACGGCTTCCTGGGCCAACGTCGCGGTGACGTGAACCAAACCGGCTTTAGCCAGAACACCCCGTTCATTACGCTTGGCAGCAACGGTTTCACATTTATCAATTCGCTATCGAATCCTTTCCCGGATGGCGTCCAGGAGCCTGTCGGAGCCGGTGCTGGGTTTCAGACAAACATCGGAAATGCAGTTACCTACTTCGACGGGGATCCAAAGACGGGACAAATGCAGCGCTGGGAACTCGGGATCCAAAGGGAGCTGCCTTACGGATTTGTAGTCGAGGCAGCATACATCGGAAATCGGGGAACACACATCGAGCTCAACCGCAATTTCAACGCGACGCCGTTGCGGTTCCTCAGTACAAGTGCTTTCCGCGATGCGGCGACCGAAACTTTCCTCGGTGCGAACGTTCCGAATCCCTTCCGCGACTTGATCCCATCGAATACGACCATTGGACAGGGAACAAACATAACCCGGGAAAGACTGCTTCGCCCGTTCCCGCATTACGATACCGTCAACAGCACTACCAACGAGGGATACTCGTGGTATCACTCGGGCCAATTCAACCTTCAGAAGAGGTTTTCGAAAGGTTACACAGTCAACGTAGCTTACACCTGGTCCAGGTTCATGGAAGCTACGGATCTTCTCAGTCCAAGTGATCTTCGTCCCACCGAGATGATCTCGGCTTTTGATTCGCCTCACCGCCTAGCAGTTAGCTGGATCTATGAACTTCCATTCGGGCAGGGCAAGCCTTTCGGAAACACCAACAATCCGATTGCGTCGCGCCTCCTTAGTGGTTGGCAGGTTACGGGAATTTACGCCTGGCAGGTTGGTCCACCATTGAACTTTGCAACCAATGCAATCTTCCTGGGCGGCGACATTGCTATTCCCAAGAGTCAGCAAACGCTCGATGAAAGTAAATGTTTCAAGGTAAACAACATTTGCCGCTGGTTCGATGTCACAAAATTCATCACCACCTCGGCAGTCCAGCCGACTGCAAGAAACATCCGCACATTTCCGCTCAGGTTCTCGAACATCCGGGGGCAGTCCGTCAACAACGTGGACCTGTCGCTGTTCAAAAATACGGCCATCACTGAAGGCACGAAGATCCAGATCAGGGTTGACTTGATCAATGCTCTCAATCATCCCTGGTACTTCAGCGGCGGCCAGATTCAAATGAATCCAACTGCAAATAACTTTGGTCAGATCACATCAGGGAACCAGGCTAACTACGCCCGTCGCGTCCAACTGATGCTCAAGTTCCTTTTCTAACGGGAAAATGATCAGCGCGGGCGGCCACGGAGTGCCGCCCCTACAAAAAACATCTATTCACCGTCGCGTTTTTGTAGGGGTGGCACTCCGTGGCCACCCGTTCGTGGATTTTGTTCCTGAGTGGCGATGATCTCGAGAAGAGGATTTCTTGCTGCGATTGTTGGATCCGCCGCAGTTTCAGCTTTACAGGGACAGTCCATCGATCGGGAGGCGTTGGTTCGGAGACACAATCCCGTGCTGCGGCAGCTCGATCCGCTATCCCCACTATCGCTCGGCAATGGTGAGTTTGCTTTTACTGCCGATGTCACAGGACTGCAAACGTTTCCGCAATCGTATGAGAACGCCATGCCGCTATGCACGATGTCGCAATGGGGCTGGCACACGAAACCTTCCGACTTCGATGTGAAAGGTCTGCGCTTAACTCAATACGACACGTACGGCCGCCTGGTTGGTTATCAAACAAGTTCCGAGGGACAGGCAGACCTTTTCAACTGGTTACGGGAGAACCCTCATCGACTCCATCTTGGTCAGATCGGCTTGCGCCTGACAAATGGTGAAGATATTCGGACTACAGATCTTTCCGATGTTCATCAAGAGCTGGATCTTTGGACCGGACGATTGACAAGCACATTCAGGCTAAACGGAAAACCGGTAACCGTTATCACCGCGGTTCATCCGGATCGAGATCTTCTTGCGGTTCGAATCGATTCAGTCCTGGTTGCGGAAGGCAAGTTGCGAGTTCGGCTGGCGTTTCCTTACGGGTCGCCGGCGATGCAGGCAGCAGATTGGCAGCAACCGAAAAGACATCAAACTAACGTCGTTAGCTCGGGTGCTGGTTTAGCAAAACTTCATCGCCAGATCGATAGCGATGAATATTTCGTCACTCTGAAGTGGAACAACTCGCAAAAGCTAATTGCGAGCGACGCCCACTCGTTTCTCCTGAGCTCTGCGGGCAGTCGTTTTGAATTAGTTATAGAGTTCTCTGCGCAGCAGTCTGGCATGCGATTGCAAGGTCAATTGCCAGGTGTGAGTGCGACGTTTGCAGCGAGCGCCGGCAAGTGGCGCGAGTTCTGGCGCCAGGGCGGGATCATAGAATTGTCCCGCAGTCGCGATCCGCGCGCCATTGAGTTGGAGCGACGAGTGGTTCTGTCTCAGTACTTAACTGCGATTCAATGTTGCGGCTCAATGCCACCGCAGGAGACAGGCCTCACGGTTAACAGTTGGTACGGGAAGTTTCACCTGGAAATGCACTGGTGGCATGCCGCACATTTTGCGTTATGGAATAGGCTGCCTCTGCTTGAAAAGAGTCTCGCCTGGTATAACAAGATCCTTCCCGTTGCGCGCGAGCTTGCGAAGTCACAGGGCTATAAGGGTGTTCGTTGGCCCAAGATGGTTGGACCAGAAGGACGCGACAGCCCGTCGCCTATTGGTCCACTTTTAATCTGGCAGCAACCCCATCCAATCACCTACGCGGAACTCTGCTACCAGGCGCGTCCGGCGCGTCAAACGTTGCAACGTTATCGCGAGATCGTTTTCGAGTCGGCTGACTTTATGGCCTCCTTTGCGTTTTATGACGAGAAGACTCAGCGATACGTGCTCGGACCTCCGTTGATCCCTGCGCAGGAAAATCATCCGCCGAGAGAAACGTGGAATCCTACATTCGAACTTGCCTATTGGCGGTATGGTTTAAGAATTGCGCAGTCGTGGCGCGAACGTTTGGGATTGTCACGCAATCCTGTGTGGGACCGCGTGATCGACAGGCTCTCACCTTTACCGGTTAAGGCCGGTATCTATCTCGCTCATGAAAACTGTCCGCAGACTTTCACGGAGCGCAACCGCGACCACCCTTCAATGCTCGGCGCGCTCGGTGTGCTGCCTGGTGAGACAGTTGATCGAGAAACCATGCGCCGCACACTCTTGAAAGTCATGAAAGAGTGGAAGTGGGACCAGACGTGGGGTTGGGACTATCCGCTGACAGCAATGACGGCGGCGCGATTGGGCGAAGGTAAGTTGGCCGTTGATGCAGTGTTAATGTCTACGGAAAAGAACCGGTATCTCCGGAACGGTCACAACTGGCAGCGACCGAATCTCCCGTGTTATTTGCCTGGAAATGGAGGATTGTTATATGCGGTCGCAATGATGACGGGTGGCTGGCGCGGTTCACCGCGGCGGCACGCGCCCGGCTTTCCTGACGACGGTTCGTGGACAGTACGAAGCGAAGGTTTGAATACGGCGTTGATGGGCCAACTGTGAGTAATGCTACCAGCCGCAGGTACCTTTCGCGGTTACTGATTGAGCGATCTCGAGGAATCGCCGTTCGTAACCCTTCGCGTAAAGATCAACTCTGGATCTAATCCGGCTGAAGATTGGACAGAGTTGACGCTCTTCGGTAAACCGATCGCGGAGAAAAACCATCGCGTTGGTTTCGCCCCAGTACTCGCGATCTTCCCAAATCTCTACGGGAGTACCGCCGATCTTCTGGGCCAGCTCGATGAGCCTCGGGTCTTTGGGATTTCGGCCGTTACTTAAAAAGATCTTGTTGTACTGAGGGATTAGTTGCGTTTGCAGCTGATAGAGCGCTCCATCAACCTGGGCAGTTCGATTTACGTGACCAAACTCATGCGCCATCTTCGTCGCCGCAAGCGTATTGCCGGTGACGTCATTTGCCGTCCCGGTCGGCACAAGAGAATTCATGACCGGAAAATAGATGGGATTGGGGTAGCCCTCATCGAGCCGATTGCCCAACACGATCGTGGCAGCGATTAGTTGTCCGCTCTCGCTCCATTTGTATTTGCCGGTGGTGGCGCCTTCTGCGTTATCGCGCGTAAGGGTGATGGTCAATTTCAGAATGGGATCGGTCGCATACCGATGCCACTGCTCGTGTCCGGTTTCGGTGGCGAGAAATTCGTTTTTCCAGGCTTGATACCGGTCGAGGTATTTAGCGGGAATGTCTTCTTTGATGCCCCCAGTGCTGTCGTCGGCGCTTGAGGTTTCTGAGATCGTTATCGAGTCGATATTGAAATGGTAATCACCGCCTGATGATGCGGGCGAAGTTAAAACAAGAGACAGCGATGCAAGGAATGCGATGACGATGAAACGGCGAGCTTTCATGTGTCCTCCCACAGGTTCACCTGTGTAACCGTACATGGATGAGGGGCGCAAATAAAGAAGCTATTTTTCTAAACCAGTTACAACCGTAAGTCAATGATTTTCAGTTACGAAATGAAATCGGGTCAGTACCGTTACGCGGTAGCGTCGGGGCGTCGATCAAGTATGCGCTGTAGTACTGGCCCGCAACGCCGACC
>JAICQI010000338.1 GCA_025937955.1 Pyrinomonadaceae bacterium | reverse complement strand
CGTGTGATCATCGCCATCAGAACCGACAGGGGATCGGGTCAGTACCGGGAGCGATAGCGACCGGGTCGACCTACGATTCACAGATTTTCAATCTCAACTGGCTCGACCGGTTCGGCCAGTTCGAATCCAAAGATTCGCGAGTAGAAGTAAAGCTCGCCGTCGAGTGCCTGCTTGATATTTTTCGCCTGCCTGAAGCCGTGCTGCTCGCCGGCAAAGGCAACGTAACACACCGGAATTCCCTTCGCTCTGATCGCCTCAACCATCGTCTCCGCCTGGTCCGCCGGCACTACCTTGTCTTCAAGCCCCTGAAAAAAGATCACCGGACACGACAGCCGTTCGGGAAAGTTGATCGGCGAACGCTCGTAATAAATATCCTTCCGCTCAGGATACGGACCAAGCAGACCAGTTAAATACTGCGACTCGTATTTGTGAGTGTCACGCGCCATGGATTCAAGATTACTGATCCCGAAATGACTTGCGCCCGCCTTGAACGTATTGCGAAACGTCAGCGCACCAAGCGTCGTGTAACCACCGGCGCTTCCACCAGTGATAATCAACCGCTCACCATCCACTTCACCTCGCTCGGCGAGATAGCGCGCGCCATTCACGCAATCGTCGACATCAACGATGCCCCACTTCTTGTTAAGACGTTCACGATACTGCCGTCCATACCCTGAACTGCCGCCATAGTTGACGTCGAGCACCGCGAATCCCCTGCTGGTCCAATACTGAACTGACAGGCTCAGCGCCGTCGAAGCCGCAGCGGTTGGTCCGCCATGACTCTTCACAATCAGCGGCGGCTTCTCATTGTCCGGCCCTCGATAATCGGGATTCTGCGGCGGATAAAAGAATCCATGCGCCGTGAGCCCGCCTTCCGTCGGAAACTCGATCGCGCGTGGCACTGAGAAATACTGCGGATACGTCTCGAGATCGTTTGAGCGACGCAACGTCTGGAATTTCCTCGTACCGAGATCGAGTTTCACGATCGATACGACGTCTGTTGGAGAGCCGCCGCGAAAAACGGCCTGACCGTCAGCCGCTCTCAAAAACTGAATGTCTGTATAAGGACAATCAATCGCCGTCACTTTTCCGGTGCTCACATCGACCGTCGACAAGGTAGAGACACCCTGGTCTACGTGACTGCAAACGATTGTCTCATTTGACGCGAAGGCATAGGCCGACATCCCGAATATCCATTGCGGCATGCCCAGTTCAGCTTTTGACTGGTAGACGTTCTCTATCCCACCATCCGCAGTAATCCGCTCCAGATTCCACCAGCCACTTCGATCCGAAGCAAAATAAAGCACGCCATCAGGCGACCATTCCGGCTGAAAGATCGATTCCGCCGCGCCGCCGGCCACCCACCGGGTCGAAGCGAGCATGCCATCCTCGCCAAACTCGCCCACCCACAATTCGCAACCGTCCCACGGCATGTTTGGATGGTTCCAGGTAAGCCAGGCCAGTTGAGTTCCGTCCGGACTGACTCGCGGTGATGAATAGAAATCATTTCCCTCGACCAGGACCGAACCGTAGTCGTCGCCGGGCCGCAGGTTAACGGCGACGATCGAGTTAACAGCTTCTGCACCCTCGCGCGTGTGGTCCTCGCGCACGCAGATGAGCCGTCCTCTTATATGGTCCAGACGGGCATCTGCGTATCGAACATCGCCAACAGCAGTCAGCGCTTCGGGCGCCGCTAAACCCTCCTGCCGGTACAGTCGCTGATCGGAAAAGTTTGAGAAGTAAGCAATGCCGTTGCTGACGAGATAATCTCCGCCACCGTACTCATGGACCTTGGTCCGTGCATTAATGGGAGGTTGGTTAATATCTATACAATCTCCCGCCGGCGATCTCTTAACTATGACGTTACGCCCGCCTTCCTTGGGGCGCAGCTCCACCCAGTAGATGTCGTCGCCATCGAATGAGGGCTGACTAAGGCCCACCGAGCCTTCCACAATCAGGTCTGAGGTGATTGGTGATTTCCACGAGCCATATGGCGCAATCTTCGGTGATTTTGACAAGGTCCATCCTCGCTTTATCGATTCCTAAGGATTCCTGTATTCCGGTAGTTGTCCGTTTTTTGTGCTGGTCGAAAAACTTTTGTCACAACCTCGCAAAGGCATTACAAGACTTATGCAACCTACATTTGGTCCGACGCAGTTAGTATCTTGCCCGTCGTTAATTCTCCATGGGAGAACTGAGATAAAGGCAAGGGCGCTGGTCTTGGGGGAGGTCAGCGCCCTCTCTTTTTGTCTACTCGCCATCTTACCAGAACCTTTAACTGCAAAGGCACTAAGACACTAACTTTTAACTCGAACTGAGTTTGTCTGATTTTGTGACTTTCTGTCTTAGTGGTTAGCCTATTGACTGCCGAGAAAAACAGGTTGACAATTCGCGGGTCAAAAATCGAAAAGAAGGTGGCCCGCCGATGTATATCCGTACGCTGATCGTCCTTTGCCTTGTAGCCGCATTCATCCTCGCCGGTCTTCCCGTATCAACTTCGCACGCTGACACGTTCAGACCCGTCGTTCGCGGTAAACGTGGCGTGGTAGCCGGTGGGCAGCCGCTTTCAGTCGAAGCCGGGCTTCGAATTCTCCAGCGCGGCGGCAACGCTGTCGATGCAGGCGTGGCGACGATCCTCGCTGCCTCAGTAATCGAGTTTTCCCATTTTTCATTTGGCGGCGAAGTACCGATTCTGATCAAGCTGAAGGGTCAGAAGGTCGTAGTTATCGAAGGCATGGGCCAGGCACCCATGAAAGCGACGCGCGAATTCTTCGTCAACCGGGCGCACGGCGGCGCACCATCATTAACAACGGCCGGGCAAACGACGATGCCCAGCGCCCGAAAGGGCGGATTGATACCTTCGACCGGGCCGCTGTCAGCTACGGTTCCGGCAGTGCTCGACGCCTGCATCACCGCACTTGATCAATTCGGAACGAAAACGCTTGCCGAAGTCATGGAGCCCGCCATTCAACTCGCCGACGGCTTCCCGATCGATGAATTGAGAGTGCAGTACATCAAAACGAGGTCGCCGATCTTTTCGCAATGGCCTGACGCGAAACGAGTCTTCCTGCCAGGCGGCGAGATCCCGAGAGTCGGTGACATCTTCGTGCAGGCGGATCTGGCGCGAACGCTGCGTGAGATCGTGCGTGCGGAGCGTCTCGCTTCGAAGGGCCCGCGCAATAATCGCCACGCCGGCTTAATGGCCGCGCGCGACTACTTCTATCGTGGCCCAATCGCTCGCCGCATCGGGGATTATATGCAAGCGAATGGCGGGTTGATCGCCGCGGGCGACTTTGCGCGTTTTACCGCCAAGGTGGGTCAACCAGTGCAGGCCGACTATCGCGGTTATCAGGTGTACAAAGCGGGGTTCTGGACACAAGGTCCGGCGCTGGTCGAAACCCTGAACATGCTCGAGGGCTTCGACTTGAAGAAGATGGGCCACAACTCGCCCGCCTACATTCACACCCTCGCCGAAGCACTCAAGCTCGCCCTCGCGGATCGCGATCGCTATTACGGCGATCCGGATTTCGTGAAGATTCCGATGGCTGAGCTGTTGTCGAAAAATTACGCTGCACTGCGGAGGCCTTTGATTGACGAAAGTCGCGCGTCTCTCGCGCAACAGCCGGGTGATCCTTCGAACATGAAGGCGGTACTGGCCAGCGCAGTGCAGACGATCGGCCGCGCCTCCGCGCTGCCGGAAATCGAGCGCGCGAACGACACAACCTGCGTCAACGTCGTCGACAAAGATGGCAACCTGTTCAGCGCTACTCCGAGCGGTGCGTGGCTTCCGGCTGTGGTGGCAGGCGATACGGGCGTGTTGATGGGTCAGCGGTTGCAGTCGTCGTTAACAGATCCAAATAGCCCGAACGTCGTTGCGCCGGGTAAACGTCCGCGCATCACGCTTACGCCGACACTCGTGCTGAAAGGTGGCGAGCCTTTCATGGTTTTGAGCACTCCAGGTGGTGACAATCAGGATCAGGCATTACTGCAAGTGTTGTTGAATGTAATCGAATTCGGAATGAACCCGCAGGAGGCTGTCGAAGCCCCGCGCTTCGATACGCAGCATTACGTCAGCTCGTTTGACGATCACGAGTTTCTGCCAGGCTCGCTCAACGTCGAATCGCGAGTGGGTCTGAAAACGATCGAGGAGTTGTCGCAGAAAGGACACAAGGTCAAGGTCCAGGGAGAATGGGGCACGCTCTCGGCGCCCACGGTAATCATTTACGATCCGAGCAATGGCGTAGCATCGGCAGGCGCCGATCCGAGACGCAGCCGTTACGCCGTCGCCTGGTAACAATCAACAATCTCAACCAAGGAGTCCCCCGATGAAAATTGCAAAGCGAACCTCGCTGGCTTTAATCATTATGCTTCTTGTTTTCTCAACCCAAGGCTCAGCATCTGCTCAGGTGCTTCCGAACCCGGTGCTTTATTTTACCGGCCAGGAGTTTTATGAAATGGGTGGCAAGCAGTTCATTCGTTACACCTATGACGTTGCGAACAAGGACGTCTATCCGGACGACCTCTTTGCCGCATCTCCGAATCTGCCCCCGTGCGGTACCAACACTAAAGCAGCGCGTACATGGGTCGATATCTATGACCAGACGGGAAAGCGATTGCACGGCTTCTGCGCGCTCGGAACATCATCCGATCTCGGGAAGCTTTGGTTTGCGTTGGAAATCGGTAAGGTGCCTCCGAGCTATGTTTACATCGAAATGAACGATCGGAAGATCCCGATCAAGTACAAATCGAACCTGGCTGACACAACGCTTTAATCATCAACTGACGAGGGAACAATCATGGGACTGCAGGAAGGTCAACGCTTCGTAGATTTCAATCTTAAAAACCAGGATGGCGAAACGGTTAAGCTCGACGACTTTAAAGGCAAGTGGCTCGTCGTTTACGTCTATCCGAAAGACGACACGCCCGGTTGCACGATTCAGGGGAAGTCGTTCACTGCAACCAAACAGGAGTTTGACGACGCAAACATTGCTGTCGTCGGTGTGAGCGAAGACGACGTCGCGTCGCACAAGAGCTTCTGCAATAAGTTTGGTTTCAATATCGATCTGCTTGCGGATCCGCAGCATGAGTTTCTGCAGGCTGCGGGTGTGGGCCAGAGTGAGTACAAGGGAACGATGTACTGGAATCGCACTAGTTTTGTCGTCGATCCCGAAGGCAAGCTGCGCAAGACGTACCTGAAGGTAAGTCCTGAAGGTCACGAGCGCGTGCTGCTCAACGACATAAAAGCAATGCAGGCCTCGTCAGCTTCAGCATAAAGGATGCTCGCTTACGTCTTTTGGCATTGGCCGCAGCCGCAGATCGACCACGATGCGTACGTGGACCATCTGACCGCGTTTCATCGCACGCTAGCGGCCAATAAGCCCGCCGGGTTTCGCGAGTCAGTGGTGTTTCGTATTCGCAACGCTAACTGGCTGAACACGGACGGCGAGGCTTACGAAGAGTGGTACCTGCTCGACGACTCGGCGGCAATGGACCGGCTCAACGATGCCGCCGTATCGGGCCTTTGCGAGGAGCCGCATAACCGTGTCGCGCGAGAGGCGGAGGATGGAACTGGCGGCTTGTACCGGCTGCGGGCCGGCGCCGAGGATCTGGCGCAAGCGAGATTCGCTGTCTGGCTAAGCAAGCCCAGTGGCGTTTCCTACAAAGAGTTCTACGCCGGCTTGGAATCGATCACGTCACAACCAGGAGTCGCGCTCTGGGGCCGTCAAATGACTCTTGGACCAACGACAGAATTCTGCATTCATAGTCCAACGCAAATTCAGGCCACGGATTCACACGGATTGATTCGGATTTATCCCTCTAGTTCTGCGAATAATGGACAGTGATCGGAAGCGGCGCGTATTCGTTCTTGCGGTTCGGTTATAACTTCACACTTAAGCAGGCGATTCACAAACATTTTCGGAGCGAAGACGTAATCGAGCCGCACATGTGGATCCCATGTCGGAAACGTGTAGCCCTTTACATCCGGTTGCAGCGTGCGAAAACCATCAGCGTAACCGGCATCCAGCATCAATTGAATCGTCTCGCGTTGCAGCTTGCGACCGCTAATCCAAATCAACGCGCGAATCCAGGCCGGCAGCCGGTCCAACTCCAGGGCCTCTCCCGGCGCGAGCGTGTTGAAGTCTCCGACTAAAACGTGAAAACCGTCCTGATGACGTTTGATCCCATCGAGCAACGAACGGATCTCGCGCGTGCGCCGGCGTTCGTCCCACTTGGAAAAGCGCGCGCTCAGGTGCAGACCAAATACCCGCAGCTTGCCTCCAGCCGGAACGATCTCGAGAAACGAATGCCGCGCCGCTGCCGGGTAGTGCCACTCGTAATAATCCACTTTCTGTCGACTGAGAAAACCGATCGAGTGATCGCGTCGTGCGGCCCAGATTGGAAACTTTGTCGCTTCAGCGAGGCGTTCGATCACCACCGGATCCGTAGCTTCCTGAAAAACAACGAGATCGGGAGCAGCCGCTACGATCGTCTCCGCCAACGCCTGTTCCCGACCGCGTCCCCCAAAGCGAATGTTGTAACTCAGCAGCCGTAACGTCACGCATCTTCACCGGAGGGAACCACAACGT
>JAICQI010000449.1 GCA_025937955.1 Pyrinomonadaceae bacterium | reverse complement strand
GAACTTAGGCTACGATCTTTATCGTGCTGTTGAGAGTACAAAAGTTGCATTAACAGAAAACGAAGACGCCGGCTTCGTGTTCGCGCACTCCTCCACGAACATCGAAGACACTCTCGAACGTTGGCGTTTCGAATCGTGGATCCAAGCGGACATGCAAAACATAGCAACGTGCGTTAAGTCTCTTATTAGTCAACACAACGTTAACTATGGCGATATCGGCAGTGTATTCCTCACCGGAGGATCTTCCTTCGTACCGTATGTGCGTCGCTTCTTTGCCAGAACCTTTGGCAGTCACAAACTAAAAGGCGGTGAAGAGTTAACGACTGTCGCCAAGGGTCTCGCCCTCCGCGCTCTCGAGAATACGTGAGTTTTTCCTTTCTTTCGACGGGCGGCCACGGAGTGCCGCCCCTACAGTTGACTTTGGTCGGGGCGGCCCTCCCGTGGCCGCCCGTCGTATTAAAAGAAGCGGTAATGCCCTTTGATGGTCCAGGCAAACAATACGTCTTCGATACGTGTGCCCGCGCCGATGTTGTGAACGATCAGATATCGATCGTCTGAGTCTGACAACATGTTTGTCACGATCCCGATGTGATCGATGCCATTGGTCAACTCCCAGGCGACGATGTCACCCGGCTTGTAGTCCGTGGCGCCATCGCTAATGGGCAACGACTTTCCCCGGCGCTTGAAATAAGTCATCAGGTTCAAGACGCGGCGATGATCGATATTGCGATCCGTATTAATCGCGCCCCATTTGTTAGGGTATTCGGAGCGCGCCTCTTTCATGTCTTCGTGAACCTCTTTTTGAAGATCGATACCGGCTTTTCGAAATGCACGGACCACAACGTCCGAACAAACACCGGTCTTTTCCGGCACGTCGCCGCCCGGGTAATCGAGCGCGACGTATGATGGATCGTAACCGGTCGTTACACCGGCCTGAGCGATTGCGCCGTCAAGCATTTGTTTGAGTTGCGTTGGCGCGTTGTCCGGAAGCGGTCTAACAGTCGGGCTGGGTGGTACAGCAGGTCCGCGACTCACGACGGGTGTTTGTCGCTGACAGCCGGTTGCCGCTAACACACAGATCAGAAGCAACAGGCGCAGCGTCAGTTTCGACATCGTTCCACTCTGATTCTCTGCGGCAATTTTGCGTTGTATTTCGGGTGTAGCCGGTGCTAACTTCAGCATCCTCTGATGGAGGGCCAAGACCGTTTAATGGTGCTGTGGGAAACGAACCGGCAGTTGGGACCAGAGATGTGGGATCGAAACGAAGTGCGATCGGTAACTTTCTGCTTCCCTCGCGCTGACTCGGCTGATGAGGAGCTTGCTATTTGAAGTGACTCCCACTGATTGGCTTACATTTCTCTTAGCGTCGATGGTCCTGCTCGCTGTCGCGCTACTCGCTTGTTACATTCCCGCGCGCCGCGCCACCAAAGTCGATCCGCAGGTAGCGCTGCGCTACGAGTAACTACTTCTGCTTTGACGCCTCTTTGTCGTTCCATTGGACACTCTCGGCGTGAATCGTCATCCGTCCTGCGACCATAGAGAGCCGGCCACGAACCAGAACCTCACGCACATCCGATCGAATCAACGCCATGCGCTCAGTTTTGGGTAGTTGTGCCAGGTGCACTGAAATTCGCGTGTGACTGGGCGAGTCGAATAGCTCGAGGCTTTGACCGTCAGCATGAATCGCAATTACACGAGCCTCAACTTCGACGGTGCGGCCCGCAAAACCATCGGGATTGCTGGCGAAATCAGCGATCTTGAGCCGCTCGTCGGTGCCGCGCGCCATGGTCAATCCGGCAAAGCTGATAACGATAAGGAATGAAAGCGTCAATCTAAACGTTAAATTCATGATTACTCCCTGGAATTCTGCGGTGCGGAATCAACTACATTGGTGAGGATACTGATTCTGAAAGGTGTATGTAATTGGACGTTAGTTCCGTCAACCTGTACTTTGGTGAGGTATCCATATCTAACTTCTGGCAGTCCCGCTCGTCACCCAACCTGACCGCTTCGTCACAAACCTTTAACTTCAGTTCCTTTGGTGCTATTAAAAAGGCTCGGAAGCTTGTGTCCACCTCAACTTGCGCTAATTTTTTCAACCAAGGAGTCGATCATGATCCATCACCCATTTGCCCACAATATTTTCAGTAACTGGAAGACCCTGGCGGGAGTGTTTGCTCTCCTGGTTCTTGTCTCTTCTTCAGCCTTTGCGCAGGCGCCGCCGCCGGCCTTTACCACGTTAAAAATCAACTCCGCAGTGCTGGGCGAAGAGAGAACAATACTGGTGCGAGTACCGGATGGTTACGAAACAAATAAGCAGCGCTATCCAGTGCTTTACATGACCGACGGTAATGCTCACATCGGTCACACCAGCAGCACGGTCGAGTTTCTGGCGCGAAATGGCCGCATGTCCGAAATGATCGTGGTCGGAATCACAAATACGGATCGTACGCGCGACTTGAGTCCCACCCGCGTAACAACAACCGTCGCCGGCGGCAATAGTCAGCTTCAATTCCCGACCAGCGGCGGCGGCGACAAGTTTCTAAAGTTCATTGAAACGGAACTGATTCCGGATATCGAAAAGCGATACCGCGTGCAGCCGTACCGGATCCTCGCGGGACATTCGTTGGGCGGTCTGTTTGCGATTCACGCGATGATTTCGCGTCCCGAGTTGTTTAATTCTTACGTGGCGGTCAGTCCGGCGTTGCAGTGGGACAATCAGGTGGCCGTCAAACGCGCCGAGGATTTCTTCAAGAACCGTAAAGAGTTTCAGGCCACGCTATTCATGTCTCTGGGTCATGAGCCGGGTCCGATTGAGGATGGGTTCCACCAGCTAAAACAAGTACTCGAGAAGAACCAGACGCAGGGCTTCGAGTGGGCAGCCCAGGTGCTGGATGATGAGGATCACGGATCGGTCGTTCTGCGTAGCCACTATCTCGCGATGCGCAAAGTTTTCGACGGCTGGCAGATACCTCGAGATCCTGACTCAGGCAGAGTCGCCGCCGCAGATTTCAAAGCTCTCGAGGAGCACTATCAGAAGCTGTCGAAGAAGTTCAAGTACACCGTTCCCGTCCCTGAATTTCTGATCAACCAGATGGGATATCAATCACTCTTTGCGGACCGTATCGACGAGGCCATCACCATCTTCAAGACAAACGTAGAACGTTATCCGGAGTCAGCGAATGTTTACGACAGCCTCGCCGAAGCGTACGAAAGAAGTGGGAAGCTTGAGCTGGCGGCGCCACTGTATGAAAAGGCGCAAACGTTGGGACAACGAAACCAGGATCCCAATCTCGCAATCTATAAAACGAACTTTGAAAGGGTTAGCGAGAAACTAAAACAGGCTGCGACCACTAAGAAAAACCAGTAACGGCCATTCGTCTCAGAATTGATACCGTTCACGTATTATTGATTGCTATTCAATCAATTCACGGCTTAGGATGCGCCGCCAAAGGAGGCCTCTATGAAACTCAGAATTCTCGCAGTCGTTTCGTGTCTGCTGTTGTCGGCAGCATCAAGCTTTGCCCAGACCGCGCCGGATAAGACTCCCGACGTCTCTACTGAAATGCGCAATGGTTTCAACGAAGTCAACGGTTGGGTGATGAAAGCTGCCGAGACGGTCCCGGCAGACAAGTACAGCTACCGCCCTGTGGACACGGTGCGTACGTTCGGCCAGATGATCGCCCACATCACTGACTCTTACAACTATTTCTGCGCCAATGCTGCCGGCACCAAAGTCGAATGGTCTGAAGCAGTCGAGAAGGGAGGCACCGACAAAGACACGCTGCTTCCCAAACTGAAAGAAGCTGTCGGACGATGTAACACCGCCTACAGCTCCGGCAATGCCCAGCTTAAACCATTATTCATCAACGTCGGCCATACGAATCTGCACTACGGCAACATCATCACGTACATGCGGATGATGGGTCTCAAACCACCGTCAAGCTAGGCCGCGGATTTACACGGATTGCATTACGGATCAAATAAAATCCGTTTATGCAATCCGTGTTAATCTGTGGCATGCGCCTCATCGAAGAGTTCCTGCACGACCTGCGTTACGGCAAGCGACTGCTGGCAAAGAATCCCGGCGTCAGCGTGATAGCGATCGTGACGCTCGCCCTCGGCATCGGCGCCAACAGCGCCATCTTCAGCGTCGTCAATGCCTTTCTTCTCCGCCCACTGCCATACGGCGATCCGGACCACCTGGTCATGGTGGATTCACAGCAGCACGGTCAATCGATCGGAGTTTCGTTCCCCGACTATGAAGATTGGCGCCGCCAGAACACTGTCTTTGACGACGTGGCGTTTTTCAATTTGCGCTGGAATGCGAACCTCGAATTTGGCAACGAAACAGAAACACTCAGTCTGACGTTCGCCACGGCTAACCTGTTTTCAATTCTGCAGGTGTCGCCGCTGCTGGGCGCGGGTCCAACGGCTGGAGACTCTGACACAGTCATCCTGAGTCATGGCTTGTGGCAACGAAGATTCGCGAGCGATCCGGGAATTGTGGGGCGTCAGCTTCGAATCGATGGGCGCACCATGACTGTAATGGGAGTGATGCCACCCGGATTTCGCTTTCCCTTTCAGAGCGACTTATGGTGGCTGAATGATCGTTACTTCAATCGTCACACCCGCAGCATGCGGATCGATCAGACAATGGCGCGTCTCAAGCCCGGAGTTACGGTCGAACAGGCGCATGCAGAGATGCAACAGATCGCCGCTCGACTCGCGCAAACTTATCCCGATACCAATACTGACGTCACCGCAACAGTTATCCCGCTGCGTGAATTCTGGTTCGGCAAATTACGTCGCTCATTCTGGCTGTTACTCGGCGCCTGCGGGTTTGTGTTGTTGATTGCCTGCGCGAATGTGGCGAACCTGCTGATGACACAGGCGACGGTACGCGAGCGTGAACTGGCCGTGCGCGCGGCGCTGGGTGCGAGTCGCGGACGACTGATCCGGCAATCGCTTTCGGAAGCCTTGCTGCTTGTTTCGATCGGCTGCGCCGGCGGCATCGCGCTCGGTGCGTGGGGCCTGCGTTTGCTGGTTGCTCTCCTGCCCGAAGAGCTCCTGCCGTTCTTCGTGAAGATCGAGCTTGACGGACGCGCGCTGACATTCACATTGCTAATTTCACTCGTGACTGCGCTTTTTGTCGGTCTGATACCGGCTTTGCGAACAGCGTCAGTCAATCTGGACCAGTCACTCAAAGAAGGCAGTAGATCCGGTACCGGCGCCGGTCTGCAACGAGTTCGAGGTTTGTTAGTGGTGACGGAAATCGCCCTCGCGGTCGTGTTGCTTGCCGGCGCCGGGCTCATGCTGCGAAGCTTTACACGCT
>JAICQI010000978.1 GCA_025937955.1 Pyrinomonadaceae bacterium | reverse complement strand
TAAAGAGCGTCTGGCATGGTCGACTTGTTTAGGAGATAGCTGGGGGTGCTCGTCCGGCCGTCGGTCCTGTGATTTGCGAAAGGACGTCTAGCGGCAACGTAGCCGTTAAATTGATCCGAACCTGTTTGGGCGGGTCAGCAATGCGAAAAGCAACGAGCGTGGTGTTAAAGGTTTGGTGTAACTGACAAATGAGACAGTCGCTGCACGCAGTCTTGCTCGCGAGCGGCGTAGATTGCTGCTCGATGTCGGTCAGTGCCGTTGCACTGCTCGGAGCAGGCAGTATGCGACCGTGGCGGTGCGCTGCTTCGACGGTTGTGCCGTAAAAAATGAAGGCGACCAGCAACAGGCCGAGCCCACGCTTAAGCGTGCCGCAGTGGTTCTGTAGGGCGCTCGTCAACATGCTGGTCACTGTCAGTTGTGTTAGAGTCTGGGGCTTCGAGAATTGTACTCTCGTGATGAAGTTTCACGCAAAGGCGCACAGGCCCCAAAAACGCTACTTTCCGAAGATTTGCGTCCTGCTGGTCTTTATTTGTGCGCTCGTTGTCTCCGCAAACGCAAACACGCGTCCCCGAGTCACCCTTTCGATACCAACACCCGGTGAAGTTCGCATCGAAGCGGAATTGTCGTCGCCATCCCGTTCCTGGTCTTTTCGGAACGCATACGCTGGCGTTCTGGGCATAGCGGAGCGCGTCGGAGACTTCCGCGCCAGAGGCGCCGCCGGCCAGGACGCGCAAGCCAAGAAGAGCGCTGCCGGCGAGTTTCGATCCGAGCTCGACGCAACCAGGATCACCTATACCGTCAAGCTCTCAGAACCTCGCGCCACCGACGTCCCGCACGTGAGCTGGCTCGCCGGCGATCGAGGCCTTCTCATGTTCGCTGACCTGATACCGCAAGACATTGAAACTCTCTCCGCCCAGTTCAAACTGCCAATAGGTTGGACACTCGAATCGTCGCTTGTTGCTGACGCTACCGGTCGATACGCAGTCTCCGAACCTCTGAAAGCCGTCTTTTTCACCGGACGCGCACTCAGTAAAGCCTCAAACACGATCGACGGCGTGGGCCTCGACGTCGTACTTAGTGGCAATTGGCCTTTCAAAGAAACAGATGTTTTGAATGTCGCAAACACCGTCCTGCAGAAGTACATCGATCTGACGGGATTCAAACTGCCCGACAAAGCCACAATCATGGTTACGCCATTCCCGATCGACGCCGGCAAGTCGGAATGGAAAGCTGAAACACGAGGTTCCACCGTGATTGTGCTCGGCAATCCAAAGAAATTCGACTTCTGGCGCAACCGGCTGAGGATCCTCTTCTCGCATGAATTGCTCCACCTGTGGGTGCCCAACTCGCTGAAGCTCGAGGGCGATTACGACTGGTTCTTCGAAGGCTTCACGCTATACACCGCCCTGCGCACCTCACAGGAACTCGGCGGCATCGATTTCAACGAGACGCTCAACACCCTCGGCCGTGTTTACGATGTCTACCTTTCTTATCCCGACGAGCAGTCGTTGACTGAAGCTTCCGAGACGCGTTGGACCAACCCCTTCACCCAGGTTT
>JAICQI010000217.1 GCA_025937955.1 Pyrinomonadaceae bacterium | reverse complement strand
TGGTTGCGCCGATCACGTTGCGATCGATCAGTACCACGATCTCGCCGCGAGGTTCTTCATTCTCATAATGCGAGATGAGCTCGCTTAGACGAGCGCGCCGGATTTCTTCGTGAACTTTTGTGAGCTCGCGCGCAACGACCGCTTCACGCTCGCCGAGGATTTCGTAAGCGTCTTTTAACGTTGCCGCAAGGCGGTGTGGTGCTTCGTAGAAGATCAACGTGCCGGGCACCGATTGCAACTTCCCGAGCCGTGCTCGTCGCGCGTTCGATCGCGCAGGCAGAAAACCAGCAAAGAAGAACTCGTCGGTCGGAAGCCCGGCGGCGATTAGGGCAGCGATCAAAGCACTTGGACCAGGAACGGGAACTACCGGTATTTCATTCTCAATCGCCGCGCGGACCAGACGGAACCCAGGATCGCTGATGGACGGAGTGCCGGCATCAGAAACGACTGCGATGTCGCTTCCCTGCTTCAACGAATCGATCAGTTGTGTGGCGCGCTGCTGTTCGTTGTGTTCGTGATAGCTAATCGTCCTGGTTGCTATGCCGTAGTGCTGGAGCAGCTTGTGCGTGTGGCGCGTGTCTTCGCAGGCAATGAGATCGACGTCTTTTAAGACTTGCAGTGCGCGGTGAGTGATGTCGGCGAGATTGCCGATGGGAGTCGCGACGAGGTAGAGAGTGCCGGGCATGGGAAGCAATATACAAGATAAAGGCCCCGGCGTTAGAGCCGAGGCCTTTGGCAGGGTAGACCAGCGGGATACAAGCGGAAGTCAAATGCAGGCTAGTTCCGAGGGAATGGAATTCGTCTCCACCAATCGTCGTTGTTGTTGCGGCGATCGTTGCGACGCCAATCGTCATCGCGGCGCCAGTCATCGTCGCGGCCGTAGCCACCGTTGTATCTGAAACCGTAGACGTTGCTGATGTAGCGCAGCTCCTGTTGAATCTGCGACCACTGTGACGCACGCCGGGCAAAGCGGTCCAACTGATCAGCTTCCTGGAGCACGCGTCGTGCTTCGGCGGCACTTCGATTCAGGTCGCGGCCGTTGCCAACTCTCGATTTCAAATCGCCGACGGCATCACGGAATTGGTGGACCTGATTGTTGATTTGATCTTCGCGGCGTGAGCCATTGGCTCTGCTTCGATCGAGAGAACGATCCATGTCGCGCTCGAAGTCTTTTGCTAAACGATCGAGGCGGTGTACGGAGTCACGGAGACCGCGATCATCGTAGCGTCCGCGTCCGTAATCCCGATCATCGGGGTAGCGTCCCCACTGGGCGGATGCTGCGGCAGGTAAAGCAAGGGCTAAAATGGCCGCAGCAAAGATTGAAAACTTCAGTGTGTTTCGGTTCGTCATTTCTGTAATTCTCCTCAGTTCACCTCGGGTCGACTTCAACGCGTGTGCCCGATGTCGTTGGTTGTGCCTTTGGCAAGAGCCGTGCCTTTTCAGAAATGGCGCAAAAACATCATCTTTCGACAAGGAGAGCGCGAAAAGGTGCAGGGACTAACGGAAAACGTTTTAAGCCACAAAAAGGCACAAAAGCACAAAATGAAAACTTGATCTCAGGAGCACTTGCTTTGGCGAATCTTTAGCCAGGCTCTTAATGAAAAGTGTTTTTGTGCTTTTGTGCCTTTTTGTGGCTGAAGCTTTTTCTGTGCAGGCTTAGCGACGATCGAGAAGGATGGAGAGGTGGCGGCGCATGTCGGATTGGTGGAGGAAAGTGTGTTTCTTAGATACTGACTTCCACGCGGGTGCGCCGTTGGCCGACTTCACCAGCAGCAATTCTTCATTTGCGGTTTTGATCCCGAGGTGACGAATATTCGCGGACGCCAAACCACCGCCGCGTACAAAACCATCGCGTGGTGTCCTGGGCCATCCCGCTTCCACAAACAACGTCCGCACGCCATTGGTAAACGTGATCAGGTGGCCAACCATCGTCGAAGATGGAGTACCGAAACGATGGCCTTCCTTTTTCGAAATCTGAATACTCGCCCCGGCGCGGTTTGCTTCACCGGCAAGTGACGTAAATTCAGCCACCAACCAATCCACGCCCGCCGTGCGCAGCAGATCGTTTGAATTCTTCAGCGATAGATATTCCGCCACATCCCTGCGACCGGCCAGCCTCGCTCTGCGCTCAGCTTCCGACAACGCTGCTGCCCAAGCTTCATCAAGTTCGCCCATATCAGCTTGCCGATGGTATCATGAGCGCCGAATCGCTCCCCCACAGATCCAGAGGCGGAACCTATCGAAAATGATCCCATCATATCGACTCTTATCCCGGCTATTTACGCTGATTACAGCGGTTGGTCTGTTTCTGCTGATCAGTGCAAACCCACTTGCGCAATCAAACAAATTACCGTCACCCGGCAGTTACGTCAGCGATTTCGCCGGTGTGATCGATAGCCAAACCAAGGCCCGGCTCGAAAACCTGCTCCAAAAGCTGAAGGAAAAGAGCAACTTCGAATTCTATGTCGCCACTGTAGAAGGAACTGGCGACAAAGAGATTTCTGTGTTCGCGCAGCAGCTCGCACGCGACTGGAACATCGGCGCCAAGACCACTCGCACCAAGAGTCTGTTGCTTGTGGTTTCAGCCGGAACAAAGAGTTCGTTCATGCAATTCAGCCGTCCTGCGCAGACTGCACTACCCGACGGCATACTGGGTGAAATAAGTTATCGCATGG
Source organism: Pyrinomonadaceae bacterium (assembly GCA_025937955.1). Classification (GTDB taxonomy): domain Bacteria; phylum Acidobacteriota; class Blastocatellia; order Pyrinomonadales; family Pyrinomonadaceae; genus PSRF01. Next base: position 5,753 of record JAICQI010000217.1, on the reverse strand, counting down.
GTGCGCCATTGAGCGATGGTCGTTTTGCGGAGGCAGTCGACAGCGGCGTACGCGTGTTTGCAACTGCAGTCGCGGAAAAGGTTGGTTTCAATGTTTCGGAACTCGAGACATCAACTGCGGTGGCGTCAAACAGTCCTGAAGTTGTAGCTGAGTCGCAACCCGTTCTCGTCGGCACCAAAACCCCACGGACTCGTCCGAGGGTCGTTAGCGAAGCGGCAAAGGAAGTGGCGCAGGCAACTCCACCTCAGGATCCCCCGCCCACGGAACCAACGCCAACGCCAACTGAAACGCCTTCCGCTGAACCAACTGCTGAGCCAACTGCCAGCGAGTCACCAAAATCTGAGCCTGTCGCTACTGAGTCACCGAAGACAGAAGGTGTGGCACCGCCGAAGAGTGAAAGTACAAACACAGGTCGCAGGAAACCGACTGCAAGGACTACTCCAGTCGCAAAGAAAACTGCTGCTGAAATCGCGGAACAAGAGCTCGATGAGATCGACGAAGTCGAGCTAACGCTTACGAAGCCGCTACCAGAACGCGCCGTTAAGTTGAAAGAGTTTCTCGACACACATCCTGAATCCAAAGCCAGGCCACGCGCTATCGAACTGCTGATCAGCACCCATGCCGCGCTCGGCGATCAGAAGTTGAAGAACGGCGACAGCGTCGGCGGCGTCGAACAGTTACTGCATGCAATCGACGAAGCAGACGTCAACATTTCCGACAAACTGTTTTCCGGAGTAATCGCGCAGATCCCGACGAACCTTTACTTGCGCGGTGAGCGCGACGCGGCGTTCAAGGCGGCGCAGAACATCGAAACCAAGTTTGGAAACGATCCGAAGCGCTTACTCTCGATTGCCGGGTTCTATCTCGGAATCGAACGAGCAAGTGATACGGTGCGGCTGGCTGAAAGTGCAGTCAAGCTTGCGCCTGACCTCGCTGAAGCCCATCGCATGCTCGCTGTTGGCCTGCACATTTCGTTGCGACTGGACGATGCCGTCGCGGAATACAAACGCACGCTCGAACTCGATCCAGCCTCGAAAGTTTCGCGAGGCAGTCTCGCGGATCTCTATCGTGCTTCAGGCAAGACCGAGGACGCACTTGCGCTCTACAACGAACAGCTCGCAGCCGATCCAAAAGACAACGCCGCACGCGCGGGCAAAGTGATCTCGCTGCTCGAGCTCAACCGCGCCGACGAAGCAAACAGCGCTCTCGAAGCGATGCTTGCCAGCGAGCCGCGCAACCTGCCGTTGCTGGCCGGCACAGCCTACTGGTACACGGCGCATAACAATCACGAAAAGGCTTTCGAGCTTGCGCGCAAAGCAGTCGAGATCGAACCGCGCTACACGTGGGCGCAAATCGCGTTGGCCCGTGCTTTTCTCGGCTTGAAGCGCCCGCTCGACGCAGAACGCGCGCTCCGCTTCGCTCGGCAGTTTGGAAAATTTCCGACGCTGAGTTACGAGCTGGCGAATGTTTTGGCTTCGATGGGACTCTACGACGAAGCTGTCGAAGTTCTGCGTGAGTCGTTCACGATGAAGGACGATCAGATTCAGGCTTACCTGGCCGGACATGTGTCCGTAACCGAAGCGAGTTTTCTCGAACTGCTCGCGCCCGAACGACAAGCCGGAATCTATCAACCAACTTCGGCAGACAGCGCTGCAAACGCAAAAACTATGAAAGCGCTGCTGGCGCTGAATACCGCCATCACGCCGGCCGGCGACGAGAAGATCAACGAGACGGTTGCAGTCGCGGCTGCGAAAGAATTTGCCGTTGGCTCCGACAGCATGCACGCTTTTCGTAAGGTCTATGCCGCCAGTCGCCTCGTGCGCAATGGCGTCGGCAACGAAACAGCAATGGCACTCGTAGCAGGAGCGAGAAAAGCGACGGACGAGGCGCTGAAGCTTCCCGTCGCCACGATGGCGGTGCAAGCTGATGAGTTCCGCGACTTGCGTGCGCGCGCAATTTCAGCTGGCAACGTCCCGGACGTCGCCGCCGCTCCGGCTGAAGTGCTGGCGAATATCTATAAAGCCCGGTTGGCAGATATCGAAGGATGGGCACTGTTCAATCAGGAGAAATACTCCGAAGCTGTTACGTATCTCAAACAGGCGGCTGAGATCGCCCCTCGGGAGACCCCGGCCTGGCGCACGGCGCTATGGCATTTGGGTGTAGCTCTCCAGCAGTCGGGACAGAAAGAGCAGGCCCTGGAGGCATACATCAAGAGTTATCGTAATGGACCAGTAGAACCTGTTCGTCGCTCGATGATCGAGCAGCTTTATCGCAGCATCAACGGCTCGCTTGATGGACTCGAAGAGCGCTTAGGAGGATTAGCTACAGCAACGAGCAGCCCAACACCCGCGCCTGCCACGACGACTACACCGGAAACGACTTCAACGGCTGCTCCCCCAGTTCTTACCTCTGATCCTCCTCCGGCAGAAAACCCGAAATCAGATCCGACTCCTACGCCTGGTCCTCCGCAATCGCCGCCCCAGGAAATGTCTGACGAGGCGCTGAGGGCTGCCGCGTCGCGCATGCGATCAAACATCAGGATCACCGGACGTATTGTCGATTCAAATCAGGTTGGACTACCTAATGCCACAGTAGTACTGATTAGCCCAACAGGAACAGTCATCGCAGCCACTACCGATAACAAAGGCAACTACTCATTCAAGGTGGCGCCGTCTCAGAAAACCTACAGAGTCATACCGTCGATGGAAGGCTATACCTTCACTCCAATCGATCGCACACTGAACGGCTTGTTTGAGGATTTGATAGAGATCGACTTCGTAGGATCGAAACCGTAACCACGGATTACACGGATAATCCGTGTAATCCGTGGTTTGGTCTTAGCGGTTGTTATTCTCGGAACCGGTTACCGGTTTTCCTTCAGCGTCGTACAGTTCAACCTTTCCATACTTCGCCAGTATCTCGCGTGCTTTCGCAGCATCGCCTACAGCCACGACTTGCAAGTGGCCCAGGTCGAGGTACTTCTTGGCTGCCATTTGCACGTCCTGCGCAGTGATGGCCGAAACTTTCTGCGGATAGGTGTCCCAGTAATCCGCCGGCAGATTGTACAGCTTCTGCGTGATGATGTTCTGCAGCAAGGTTGACGGCTGCTCGAGCGACAGAGCAAAGCTGCCGATGATCGCTCGTTTCGCGTTGTCGAGCTCTTCAGCAGGAACTATTTCGTCACGCATGCGATTGAGCTCGTACATAAACTCTTTCATCGCGCCTTCCGTAACGTCAGTCCGGACTTCCGAACTCGAGACCCACGTGCCTCTGAACTTCGAGCCACCGAAGGTGCTGTATGCGCCGTAGGTGTAACCCTTGTCCTCGCGCAGGTTCAGGAACAGCCTTGCGGATGGACCACCGCCGAAAACTCGGTCAGCCAGTAACACAGCAAAGTAGTCCGGACTGGTGCGCTCGATGCCGAGCGTGCCGAGCTGCAAAACAGTCTGCACCGACCCCGGTCGATCGATCAGGTAAATGCGTGATTCCGATTGCGCCGGCGCCGCTGGAATTGTCGTCGCGGGCACATCTCCTTTCTGCCAATCGCCAAAATGTTTTTCGAGCTTCGGCACGAGTTCTTTCATCGTGACGTCGCCAACGACCGCGAGAAACGCGTTGTTGGGGCGGTAATACGTCGAATGAAACTCGGCGAGGTCTTTAGTCGACAGCTTCTTGAGTGATTCCGCCGGCGGCGCAATCAACGAGGCCGGATGGCTCGTGCCGTAGATCGCCTTTTGAAACTGTTCCGCCGCCAGAAACTGCGGAATCGATCGTTGAAACTGAAGTTGGGCCAACGTGCGTGTCTTGTACTTGTCGACTTCGGCTTGCGGGAAGGTTGGATTGCGGATCACTTCTGCAAACAACTCGAGCGTCTGGTCAATATTCTCGACCAGGCCGCCGATGCTGACCGTGCTGGTCATCGACGAGAATCCGGAGTTTGCGCCCAGCGTTGCGCCAAGGGCATCAACCTGCTCGGCAATATCTTTGCTCGAGCGCTTGGCGGTGCCTTCACGCAACAAAGTAGCGGTAAAGCTTGCGAGGCCACGATAGTCGGGCTTGTCGACGAGACCACCGCTCAATACCACCATCTGCATCGTGAAGGTGGGGACTTTGTGGGCCGGGAGCAGCACCACTTGGAGTCCATTTTTCAGTGTCGTCTCTTCTGCGCGCGGGAGCTTAACTTTCAGAACTTCTTTGTTAACGGGCGCTTTGCCTTTGATGTCCGCGCCCTTCACGGCTGGCTGTTGCTGAGGCGTCTGCATGCCGCCCTGGCCCAAAGCCAAAGACGACACCAGCACGATCAGCATGAGTGCGAGGATAGCGTTGTTTCTGATGTTTATGATTCTCATTGGCATTACTCCTTTATTGTCCCGTCGAGCCGGTCGCGGGCTTCGCCTTCGCCTGCGGCATGGTGATTACAACGGTGCGGTTGGTATCGAGCAAATACTTGTTCGCTACACGTTGCACGTCTTCTTTGGTGACCGCGGCGACTTTGTCGAGGCGCGTATTTATCAAATTCGGGTCGTTGTAGTAGACCACGTACTGCCCGATAGTGATCGCTCGAAGGAGTGAGCTCTGCAGTCCGTTGATCAGGTTTCGTCGCGTGCTGTTCTTCGCTTTTTGCAGTTCCCAATCGGCGATCGGCTCTTTCTTCAGACGCTCGATCTCGGCGTAGATAGTTGCTTCGACGTCTTCGGTCTTCACGCCTGGTCTAAGAGTGGCGTTGCTGTAAAAGGCGCCGATGCCGCGCTTCTCATCCATGAAACCGCCCACGCTGGTGACCATCTCTTTCTCTTTGACGAGCTTCTGGTAGAGACGCGAGCTCTGGCCGCTTTGCAGCACCGCTCCGAGCACTTGCAGCGCGTAAAAGTCAGGCGTGTTGCCCGCAACTGCTTTGTATGCGAGATCGACGCGCGGCGCGCGTGCGAGCATGTCGTTGAGCGAGTCTCGTCGTTCGGCTTTCTGCTGCGGCTCAGTCATGTCGACCGCGGGCGGATTGGGCTGGCGTGGAATGCTTTCAAAGCTGCTGCGGATCTTGGCAAGCGCTTCCGTGGTGTTGAAGTCGCCGACCAGAACGAGCACGGCGTTGTTCGGTGCGTAGTACATCTTGAAGAACGCGGCAACATCCTCGACAGTCGCTGCGTTCAGGTCCTCCATCGAACCGATCACTGAATGCTTGTAAGCGAAGTTGTCGTAGAGCAGTTCCTGCTGGCGTTCGCTGCTCTTGCCGTACGGCTGGTTGTCGACGCCAAGCCTGCGTTCTTCCTGGACAGCGTTGCGTTGGTTGTCGAGATTTTCCTTGGTGATGGCCAAACTCTTCATGCGATCGGCTTCGAGGAAGAGAGCCAGATCGAGTTGGTTGGCGGGCAGCACTTCGAAGTAGTTAGTGCGATCTTCGTTGGTGGTGCCATTCATGTTGCCGCCGTTGTTGAAGACGAGCATGTAGTGTTCACCGGATCCAATATTCTCTGAGCCCTTGAACATCATGTGTTCGAAGAGATGCGCAAAGCCTGTGCGACCTTTGCGTTCGTCGCGCGAGCCGACGTTGTAGGTGATGGAAAGTGCCACTACCGGCGCGGAATGATCTTCAACGGTGATCACGCGCAGGCCGTTCTTTAAAGTGGTCTCCTTGAAATCGACTCGCACGTTGCGAGGTGCCTGTGCTTGGGCGGAGAGCACTGCGAGCGCGCAGACAAACAGTGGGGACAAATACTTACAGACGCGTCTCATGAACAAACTCCTTTGATGTGGAT
>JAICQI010000815.1 GCA_025937955.1 Pyrinomonadaceae bacterium | reverse complement strand
CGGGCGGCCACGGAGTGCCGCCCCTACAGTTGGTACTGACACGCATGAGATTTTTTGGGCCAGGAATTCGGCAGGTTAACCGCGTGACGCGCGAGCATGGGATGCTCCTCTCGTTTGCGGGCGCGGCGATTTTGTTCCTCATACTCCCGGCGCACACCAACTGGGGCGACAGTTCCAAGGGCAACACTTCTAATAGAAACGAAGCAGGAATCGATACCGCGCTTCAGGAAGCGGCCGCCTCAGCACTCGCGAATCACGACGGAACAATCATAGTCATGGATGCGCAGACCGGTCGCGTCCGCGCGATGGTTAATCCAAAACTCGCTTATGCGCAGGCGCTAATGCCCGGCTCGGCTCTGAAACCTTTCACGGCGTTAGCCGCACTGCGCGCCGAATTGATCGATGAAAGCTCGCGCACTGTCTGTCCTGGTCGCTTCACTGGATTGAATTTTTCGCTGCCTTGCGTGCACGCGAATCACCTGCCGCCGTTTTCGCCATCGCAGGCGATCGCCCAGTCCTGCAACTACTATTTCGCAGCCGCCGGCCAGCGACTCGGCAGAGATAAGTTAGTGACGACTCTGCACGAATTCGATTTCGGGCAGGCGACGGGGATCTCGGAAGAAGAACTTAGCGGCGTCCTGCGTCCGTGTGAGATCGGAAACAACGCGCGTGTGCGCACATACCAACCCAACGTGGTTGACGAATCCGATTGCCTCGAGAGGTCAGCAGTGGGCGAAAGCAATCACATCCAGGTCACGCCCATTCAACTGTTGACAGCCTACGCCGCACTGGTAAATGGCGGTCATCTGTTCAAACCGCAGATGGCTGCAGCAAACCATTTTCAGCCGGTCGAGCGGTCCAACATCAGCATCGCATCACAACATCGGACCATCATCGTCAACGGTATGCGCGGCGCGATCAGCTACGGAACGGCGCGCGCGGCTAAACTCGATTCCCTGCCCTTAACCATCATTGGTAAAACCGGTACCGCGATGCCCGCAACAGGTTTTCGCAACAACGGCTGGTTTGTTGGATTGGCGGCTCCGTTTCAGAGCGACGGCGAATTGGATCCATCCGGAATTGATTTGGCAGTGCTGGTTCTTCTGCCGCGCGCGCACGGATCGGATGCCGCAAAGCTAGCGCGGCCGATTTTCGAGACGTACGCAAATGAGATTAGCCACCGGGACACCTCCAGAACTTCGAGAACCTATGCCACCCCCCGTAAGGCTTCCCCGGACGTGGCGTCTTCGATCAAAGTCCATCTCGTGCGCGAGAACGTAACGCAAACTCTTTCACTCGAAGATTATGTCGCCGGAGTGCTGCGCGCCGAAAACTCAGTTGAATCTGAGGCGGAAGCATTGAAGGCTCTCGCTATCACGATTCGTACGTACGCGTTGAAGAACATGGGCCGTCATGCAAAAAACGATTACGACTTTTGTTCGACAACACACTGTCAGAGGTTTGTTGTCCGAGACCGGGCCCTGATGGATCGAGTTGCGGCCGCCGTTCGCGCCACCGAAGGTCAGGTGCTTCAAGATCATGACCAACCGATCGATGCATACTTCAGTGCCTCATGTGGTGGTGAAACCGCCAACATCCGACATCTCTGGGGAGTGACGCCACCTGCGTATCTTCGCGGCGTGCGCGATGAATACTGCGATGCCGGTGCTCACGCGAAGTGGACTGATTCCGTCAACCATGCCGATCTCCTGCGGGCCCTGCAAACCGATTCGCGAACCGATGTTGGTAACCGGCTGGACCAGATTCTAATCAGTAAGCGCGACGAAACTGGCCGTGCAGAATTCATCACGCTCGACGGTGAGCATCGCAAGAACGTTCGCGGCTGGGATTTCAAGATTATCGTGGGGCGCGCCCTCGGATGGAATGTTTTGAAGAGTTCGCGATTCGAGATTACTCGTTCAGGATCGGACTTCGTTTTCCGAGGCAGCGGTTTCGGTCATGGGCTCGGACTGTGTCAGGAAGGCGCGCATGTGATGGCTGCGCGTGGAGCGAGTTATCAGAAAATTCTTGAGAAATATTTTCCAGGGACGGCCGTTAAGAAAGACGTGAAGAACGAATCAAAGGCGGACATTTTGCTGGGCACGTTCGACTATAGAAATTCCCGTCCGCCGGGACTCACCAATAATTTCTTAACGATCGCTTCCGAGAACTTTAACCTCGCTTATCCCGCCGGTGTCGACCGGCGCACCATCAATCAGATTCTGAATACGATGGAATCGGCGCGCAATCATTATCTGCGCCGTGCTTCCTCCGCATCCGGTGTGAATATTCCGCGAGTCGGCATTCGATTGAATGAAAGCACCGGCGACTTTACATCGCGCACGGGCCAACCGTGGTGGGCCGCTGCTGCGACCCAGGGCAACCGGATCGAATTACAACCCCTGACGATCCTGAAGCAGCGCGGCGTTCTCTTCACTACGCTTCGACATGAATTAGCACACATCGTTATCGACTCCGTCAGCAACAAGCGCGCACCACGCTGGTTGGAAGAAGGCTTTGCGCTTTATCTGGCGTCTGAAGGCCGAGCGATTTCGCGTTACGCTTCGCGCGACCGGCTTGCAGAAGATGAACTGGAGCAGCGCCTGCAGCACCCGCGGACGCAAGTAGAGATGCGCACGCTTTACGCTGAAGCGTATCTCATGGTTGCCGAGATGATTCGTCGTCAAGGCGAATCGAGTGTCTGGACCAGGCTCTCACGTTATTAACGCAACTTTTGGCCGCAGATAAACGCAGATGACGCAGATCTGCGTTATCGGCGTTTATCTGCGGCTGATTTCATCATGAGAACACCGGCGCCATCTCTTCAATTTGCTTTCGCGCACTTGGGCTGAACTCGCCAACAGTTGCCAGAAAGTTCGGAT
>JAICQI010000773.1 GCA_025937955.1 Pyrinomonadaceae bacterium | reverse complement strand
GCGGATTCGCCGCTGCGGATGCAGTCTGGGATACCCGCGCCACGATATGAGTTACCGGCAAGAGTGAGGCCGGGAAGTTTGCTCACCAGTTTGTCGATTTCGTTCATTCGATCGAGGTGCCCCACCTCGTACTGCGGCATCGAGCGCTCCCATTTTGCGAGTTCGACGAACAGCGGCGCCTCATTAATGCCCAACAACTCACGCAAATCCGCTTCAACGCGAGCCGCCAACTCCGATTCAGCCAACGCGAAGATCTCGGGCTGCAACGCACCGCCCGCAAACGCTCGCAGCAGTACATGCCCCTCTGGCGCACGCCCGGAGAACTTCACGCTGCTAAACGTGCACGCAATCAGGGATCGCTTCTCGATGAAGGGCACGACGAAGCCGAATCCATTCAACGGATGCGCGATGGCTGCGCGACGGTAACCGAAGTTGATGGTGGCGGTGGAGGCGTATTCGATCCGGCGCAGTTTGTCTGCGAGCTCTCCAGTTAAGAGTGACGCTGCGATATAAGCCGGTACAGCCAAACAGACCGCATCTGCTTTAAAGACCTCGCCTGTATCCGTAGTTATCGTCCACCCTTGATCGAAGGTCAATTTTTGCGCTCGCGTCTTCACGCGAAAATCCGCGTTAATCCGCGTTACCGCGTCGACCAAGACCTGCACGCCACGATCGAACGAAAGAAACAAACTATAACGCGCTCCGCTGGTCCCACTCTTCTGTGCCCGGCCTTGCCGCAGCATAGCGAGTATCAGACTCCGGTGCTTTCTCTCCATCTCCAAAAATCGCGGCAACGTTGCGCGCATGCTAAGCGTCTCCGGATCGGCCGTGTAGATGCCGCCGACCATCGGTTGGGCCATGCGATCGAGCGCCTCAACCCCCAATCGTCGTCTCACAAAACTCGCGAGGCTTTCATCTGTCGCGCCGTTTACTCTCTTGCGCGGCAGAATTAAATCGGCGGCCATCCGCGCTTTGCCCGTCAAACTAAAAATATCACTCGTGATAAACGGCCATATGCGCGACGGCGCCAGCAACTGAAACCCTTCAGGCACCGGTCGCAGTCTGCCGTTGCGGACGATGAAACTGCGGCGATACTTTTCGTTTGTCTCGATCAGCCGCGACTCAATGCCCAATCGTTTCGCAAGCGCGACAGCCTGTGGTTTTTCGGAAATGAAGGAATCGGGTCCGCGTTCGATGAGGAAACCATCGCGAGATTCGGTTTGAATCGTCCCGCCAAGTCTGCTTGAAGCTTCGAGGATCGTTACTTGTGCTGCTGCATCGAGCTCAAGGACGCGATGTGCCGCTGCGAGACCGGAAATGCCGCCGCCGATGATGACAATTCTGTCGCTCATGTAACCTCTAAGTGAGACGACAACAATCGGGCGCGCAGATGTTTGCTGGTACCTCGTTGTTGATTCGCTCCCGCATCAGTTCCCGGATCATCTTCACAAACGCAGGATGCGTCCCGGCAGTCCGCGCCCGCACCATGTTCATGCCGAGCTCTCGCGCAACCTTCTGCGCCTCGTAGTCGAGATCGTAAACCACCTCCATGTGATCCGAGACGAAACCGATCGGCGCCACCACGACATCTTTTACGCCCTGGTCAGCGAGCGCTCTCAAATGATCCGAAACATCCGGTCCAAGCCACGGCTGCGATGGCGAACCACTGCGGCTTTGGTAAACGAGCTCCCAGCTCTCGATATTCAACGCTCGCGCAATCAACCCCCCTGTTTCCATGAGCTGCGCCGCGTAGTCGCAATTCGCCGCCATCGATTCCGGAATGCTGTGCGCCGTGAACACCAGATGCGCCGGATGGTTCCACACGGCACGAACATGATCGACGTTCGCTTCAATAAAGAGCGGGTGATTGTAGAACACGCGCAGCTTCTCAATGCGCGGTGCACGTGGGCCAACTTTCGCCTGCGCGTCGCTGATGTTCTGAAGATACTGCCGGCAACTCGAATAAGAACTATAAGCAGACGTCACAAACGCGAGGGCGTTCTCGACGCCGTCCGCAGCCATGCGCTCGACAGTATCGGGCAGCATCGGATGCCAATTGCGATTGCCCCAGTAGATGGGAAGTCGCGGACCGTTTGTCTCCAATTCGTTTTTCAGCGCCGCAATCAAGTCCCGATTCTGTTGATTGATCGGACTCACGCCAGCAAACAACTCGTAATGATGCGCGACCTGAAGCATGCGCTCACGCGGCACATTCCGACCTCGTAAAACATTCTCAAGGAACGGAATCACATCATCCATTCCCTCCGGCCCACCGAACGACACCAGCAGCAACGCATCATAACCACTTGAAAAATCTGTCTTCATCCGTGTTTATCCGCGGCTTAATTCATGGACCATCTCGACTAACGCAATCACATTCTCCACCGGCGTCTCCGGCAGAATCCCATGTCCCAGGTTAAAAATGTGCCCGGCACGCCCACCAGCTTGCTCAACGATACGCTTCGCCTGCTCGCGAATCACATCCTGCTTCGCAAACAACACCACCGGATCGAGATTTCCCATCACGGCAACGTCGTGACCCACACGTTCCCATCCTTCATTCAAACGTATGCGCCAATCGAGCCCGATCACATCGCCACCAGCTTCGCGCATCAACTCCAGCAGCGTCGCTGTTCCGGTCCCGAAATGAATCACCGGCACACCGGGCGTCACGTTGCGGATCACGTCACGCGTGTGCGGCAGCACAAACTCACGATAATCATCCGGACTCAAACAACCCACCCACGAGTCAAACAATTGCACCGCCTGCGCTCCAGCTGCGATCTGTCCATTCAGATACTTCGCGAGACCTCGTGAGATCAGTCCCAACATCGCGTGCCAGGCGCCAGGGTCGTCGTACATCAGCCGCTTTGTGTGCACATAATTCTTAGAGCCGCCGCCTTCAATTACATAAGACGCCAGTGTAAACGGCGCACCACAGAACCCAATCAGCGGTATGTCAGGCTTCAGCGCGCGCCGCGTTTGTCGAATCGTTTCGTTAACAAACTCCAGCGCGCCCACGTCTTCAAGCTCAAGGAGTCGGTCAACATCTGAAGCATTGCGAACCGGATTGTGAATGACGGGTCCTTCGCCGGCCGCAAACTCGAGATCGATACCCATCGGTTCGAGTATCAGCAGGATG
>JAICQI010000131.1 GCA_025937955.1 Pyrinomonadaceae bacterium | reverse complement strand
TGGAGCGCAGCGACAACCCTGGGTGGCGAATTAACAATTCTTTCAACCCTGAAAGGGTTAATTGCGGTGCAACCCTTTCAGGGTTCAAATAAACGTTTGAATTATTAACCCAAGGTTGTCGCTGCGCTCCAACCTTGGGCTGACATTAGCGAACGCCTTCGGCGTTATTTAATCGGCTCGTCTCCCATCGCGACCTTCATGGCCGCCAGGATCTTCTCGCTGACTCGCTGCTTCCGTAGTTCTTCTAACTTCGTCGTAGCCAGATCAAACTCTACAGGCGACTGCTCGATCCTGCGAATGATGGTTCCTTCGGAAAATCCGGCTTCCACGAGCTCGACGATCGAATCGTTTGTGAGCGTCTTCGCCTTTTCCAATTTGGTTGGACCAGCGCCGCCGGCTTCGGCGGGTGGTTTCAAGATGCGCACAGTGGCGCTGCCGGTCGTCACCGTTTCTCCGGAAGCAGATCCATTCCCAGCGCGGCTCCGAGTTTCACCTCTTGCTCCACCACTCGAACCAAAGATGTTAGTGCCGGGGTCAGATCCGCTACCCGGGTTCGAGCTCGAGCCTTTGGGCAGTTCCAGGCTTCCCATCGACATCTCGTCGCCCCAGGATTCATCGTCAATGAAATCGACTCCTTCCTGACGCGAGAGCATCGCCACGATTACCTTTTCACTGACGCCGCTGCGCTTCAATTCGATCATCCGGTCTGGTGACAGATCGAACGCAGGAATCCGCGCAGAGATAATCGAAATAACAGTCTTTTCTTTAAAGCCGGCCCGGATGAGTTTCACTACAGCTGCGTTAGTGAGAGGTTCGTTCTGGCGTTGGGCCAGAAGAGTCGTCGACAGGGTTAATACTAGGGAGACGATAAGGATGCTGCGTCCAAAGATTGATTTCATGCTGTCACCCCTGCTTTCGGTGCGCCACTGCTATTTGCGCGGAGCCGGCACGTCGTTCTCCTCTTGCGGCTGGCGGCCGGCCAATCCATAGCGCTTACCGATCTTCCTTACATATTCACGTGTCTCTCGATATGGGGGAACATTGCGGCCATATTTCAACACGGCCCCCTCACCGGCATTATAACTCGCGAGCACCAGATTGACCTGCCCGCCAAACATATCCATCAGCTCTCTCAGGTACTTGGTGCCGCCTCGAATATTCTCGGCGGCGTCAAAGGGTCGCCTTACTCCCAGCCTGCGCGCCGTACCTGGCATAAGCTGCATCAGGCCCTGGGCTCCCTTCGGACTTACTGCGCGAACTCGGAAATGTGATTCCTGTTCGATCACGAGAAAGACCAGATAGGGATCGAGTCGCATCCGGTCCGCATTTGTTTTGATTAGCTGGTCTATATATGCGTTTCCAGAGGTCCAATCTGTTCCTCTGGACGCGACTTGTGATCCCGGCTCTTCGCGTTCGATTCGAGCAATCCGTTCGCGGTCCACGAAGACAGAAACTGTGCCGCGGTGATACCAGGCGCCCGCGGGCGTTTCATTCACGTCGTCGACCTTGAAACGCGCGCCACCAACGAGATGAATCCACAAAGACTTTTCGGGAGCTGGTTTTACCGCGACCGGCTGGGTAACAACACTGCTCTCCGTTTTTTTTGGCGCGGCATAGACAGGATCGATTTTCGTAACTTCACTCGTCAGACTCTGAGTTACGCCACCGCGCGTGTACCACACCTCAGTACCCTGTCTCCAGGCTTCGTCGACAACCATGGTCCTGCCGTCGGCGAACGTGATTCGCTTGCCTACAACTTCCCCCCGGCTTGCTTCATTCGAAGCCGCGGCTTCTGAATTTGCCGGAGCCGCGCTCTTCTTCGCATCGTGGCGCGTTCGTGTTTGCGCGAAGGCGCCGTTAGCGAGAACTAACAACACAACTAATAGCAGTGAACACTGGACCAACATTCTTCTCTCATTCTCACCGGGCTTTAGCCCGGTGAGAGTAAAACGCCTCTTTGCTAAATAACGACCATCGCTTCCGGCGCTGTGGTTTGTGCCGGCGCTGCGGCCTTACGCGCCATTTGAGCACGGCCAAAGTAATTGTTCCACGCGAGATCGATTAGCTCGGGAGTCAGCTGCAGCGCCAGACCTCTAAACTGACAAATGTCCTTCACTCGATTCAACAAGTCTCGCGGCTCACACGATTTTTGCGCGCGGCCCTCTTCAGTGTACTTCGCCAGCAGGTGCGACAGGCTCGACTGGTCAAAGGCTATCTTATGTTTCGTCGCCGCGCGTTTGAATATCTCGACGTAGTCGGCCGTTGAAGGCAGATCAATGTGCACGCGATAACCCAAACGGCGCAGGAACGCCTCGTCAAACATACGGTCTTCATCGAGATTGGTCGAGAATACTACCAGTTGTTCGAAGGGCAGTTCTATCTTCTTTCCGTTGCGCAGCGCAAGGTAATCGACTCTTCGCTCAAGTGGAAGAATCCAACGATTGAGGAGCTCCTGCGCGGGGATACGCTGACGTCCGAAGTCGTCGATCACCAGCGTGCCGCCATTGGCCTTGATTTGAATAGGAGCTTCATAGAATCTCCCGGATTCAGACCACGAGAGCGCAGTGTTTTCAAGTGTCAACTCACCTCCGACCATGATCAGCGGTCGCTCGATTTCTACCCAGCGGGAATCGCGTTCGGCGGGTTTTTCCGAAACTCGACGGTGACAATGCGGGTCGTAGATGCGGATGATCTCGCCTTCGCTTTCAATCGCGTAAGGAATCCAAACCGAGCCCGCGAAAGCTGAGTTGATTCGTTCAGCAACGGCGGTCTTGCCAGTGCCTGGGGCTCCGCTGAGAAACAGCGACGAGCGTGAGTTTATGACGCATCCCAGTGTTTGGAGCAACGCCTCCGGCAACACGAGATCGCGGAAGGCGTGGCGCACGGTTTCAATCGAAGCAGGGCGCGAGGGCACCGCCTGGAGTCGCGCCATGTAAAGGTAGTCAGCGACTGAAACTGGAGCTGGGCCAAGGTAGCGACAATGGGTTTCGATCTGCGCGAGACGTTCCCAACCGTGATCGAGCATCGCGTAGTGCGAACTGGCGCCTGCGCTTTGCAACCGCATCTCGATCAGCTTTTCTCTATAAAGCTGGTAAAGAATCTCTTCCATCAAGGCCGAGGGCAGATGAAGCTTGCCGGCGATGGAATCGGCGGTCGGGTGTGGGATCAGAGAAAGATGTTTGAGGGCGAGGTCGCAGAGAAGGGTCTGCGACACGCCAATCTCGTTGAGCTCTTCGGGGGTCGGTGGGCCGAACCTCTCGAGTTCCGCTCGTGTCAAAAAGTTCAATAGGCCCATCGCGGATGATCCTGTTTACGTGAGACGAATTATTTTTGTGCCGCCGCTGATGTTTGCAAAGCGATCAGGTTCCTGCGAGCAGTTTCTGCATCGGAGATTCTGCCGGTCATTCTGTAAAGCCCCGCAAGCCTGGTCAAAACTTCGATTGATTCAGGACGCAACGAGTTGGCAACCTCCAAATGTTTGATCGCTTCCTGGCCCAGACCTTGCGCCAGGAGTTGGGCCGCCATGTTCACATGGGCATCATATTCGCCGACGGCACGCACAAAACTCTGGTAAGCCTCGTCAAACTTTTCGCGCTGACATTGGGCAATCGCGAGGTTGTTCCAGATGCGCGCATCACTTGGGGAGAGTTTCGCAGCCCGCTTCAATTGTTTGAGTGCACCTTCGAAATTGCTGGTCTGAAGCAGAAGGAACCCGTAGTTGTTCAGATACTGCGCATTGTTTTTGTCAGCACGCACCGCAGCCTCAAACGCCTTGAGCGCGCGATCGGGCATGCCCTTGCTGCCGTAGGCAACACCCAGGAGGTTCTGGATCTCGGCCGATTTAGGATCGACTGATTCGGCGGCTGTCAGCTCAGCAATAGCTTCGTTTACTTTGCCGGCGTTGAGTAGCTCACGACCCTTTTGCAAGTGACCGTCCACCGGCTTATTCACGACGACGGCAGGAGCTGGCGCGCTTGAATCGCCTCGTGCATCTTTCACTCGAAATACTTTTGCACTTTCAAACGTTGCGGCTTGTTTTTCACTGATCTTGTGTTGCTTTGCCGACTGCTCACTCTTCTTTTTATTGTTACCTCCCCCGAAGAGCCGGCCGAGCGCGCGGAAGGGCGCTCCGAGAGCACGGGCAAAACCGTTGCCGGACTTCTTTTTCTGAGTCTCAGCAGTTTCCTGCGCAGTCTCATTCTCTGCCGCCTCGGCAGCCTCTTCCGCGGCCACTAGCGCCGCCCAGTCATATCCTTCGGCACTGGTAATGCGCGGGTGCGACACCAGCGCGACGAGGAGAACGAGAGCCAACAAAGAAGAAAGAGTGGTTTTTGCCATGGGTTCCTCCAATTACATGACGAATAGGTCGATAAGATTCAGAACTGCCGGAGCCAGAATCATTAACAAAATTACGGGGAAGAGAAACACTGTAAGCGGGAAAATAAGCTTCAATGCTGCTTTCTGGGATGCCTGTTCTGCTTTCTGGCGGCGCTTGGTTCTGAGCGACTCTGCGAAAATTCGAACCGCTTTGGCGATAGAAGATCCGTAACGATCGGCCTGAATCAGCAAAGCAACAAAACTGCGAATGTCGTCAACACCCGTTCTTTCAGCAAGATTGCGTAGCGCCTCTTCACGGCTACGTCCCACACGAATTTCGAGATTCACTAACTCGAGCTCATAGTGAAGATCCGGATGTGTCTTTTTCAGCTCTTCCGCGACGCGATTGAGTGCCGCATTCAGACCTAGCCCGGCTTCTACAGCCACAACCATCAGGTCTAAGGTATCAGCCAGCCCCCAGGTGATTCGAAGCTGTCGTTGTTTGATCTTGTTGCCCAGTATCATCCGCGGTAAGTAAAAGCCGATAGCGGCGCCCAACACACTCAATATGACGGTTGTTCTTACTGGACGATCAAGGAGGTAGCCTATCGTTATCACTAAAGTTGGGAGAGCGACAACGAGGCTCAACTGAATTGCTCGAAAAGCCATCGCCGCATCCGGTGATCGGTATCCAGCATTAAGCAATCGCTTCTGCAGTTTTGCCGCATCCTTCGCTGAGATTGGCACTATGCGATTCAGAGGCTCAGCCACACGCTCGGCCATGGTCGTAACCGGATTGTTCTCGATAAGAGTCAGTGAGGGATCGATGCTTTCCAGTCGCGCGGTCACAACCCCCTGTTGTCGAGCAAACAACCAATAGAGGCTCATAACGCCGAGAACTAATGAAGTGAATGTCAATAGGACGATCAGGATTAACATTTCAGCACGTTCTTTCTTGGAAAAGGTCCTAAACTTTGATGTTCAAGATTCTTTTAATCGTAAGTATGCCCAGCAGCATAAGTATTACGGCACAAACGATTACAAAGTGTCCTCGCTGGTCGTAGAGAAGCGGCGCCATGTATTTCGGATTGATCATTGTCATTACAAAGACAATGACAAACGGCAGGCCGCAGAGGATCCACGCCGAACCACGTGCGCTTGTTGTCATAGTCCGAAAGTCCTCCATCAGCTTGAAGCGCTCGCGAATTGTTTGCGCCACCTTTTCAAGAATCTCTGCAAGGTTGCCGCCCGTTTCGCGCTGAATATGAATTGCAGTGACGCAAAGATGCAGATCCGGAAGTGGAACACGATCACTGAGTCGATCGAGGGCCGCTTTTGTCGAAAGGCCCAACTTTTGTTCTTCGAACGTAATCCGAAACTCTGAAGCAATGGGCTCGGGCATCTCACTGGCAACCTGATGGAGCGATTCGGAGAATGCATGTCCAACCTGGAGAGAGCGGCTCAGGAGGTCAAGAGTGTCCGGAAGCTGCTCGTTGAACTTTAAAAGCCTCTTCTTGCGTACACGACTGACGTGTAGCAGTGGAAGAGAGGCCGCAACCACGGCGACTACAAAAGCCAGGACCACGTTCATAACCGTATAAGAAGCCAACCCGGCCATCAGCCCGGCTATGAAGCAAAAAGCCAATAAACGACTGACCGTAATTTGCATATCGGCCTGCTGTACCAGGTTGTCAAGCCTCTTGACAAAATTAAGTGGCGCTAGCAGCCGGTTGATCGTGGGATTACTGCTGATCGAATCGTCGCGTGTGATCTGAATCGATTGTTCGAGCGTGAGCTCTGAGTTTTCCTGCAACGCCTCAGCGACACGCTGTTTCAAACGTTCTTGTCTGGCGTCCGCTTTACGCGAGGCCATCAGGAAAAGGGCGTAGGTGAGAAAAAGAAAGAATAAAAAAATTATCGTTGAAAGTAACATCTCGCCTCCTTAGAAGAACGCCGGCAACTGCATTCCGTATTGTTTCAATCGTTCCGCAAAACGCGGTCGAATGCCCGTGGTTCGGAAACGGCCTACGACCTTTCCGTTAGCATCCACGCTCGTGCGTTCAAATAAGAAAATCTCCTGCATCGTGATCGTTTCACCTTCCATGCCGGTGATCTCATAGATTGACACGATGCGACGGGTTCCATCAGTAAGTCGCGCTACTTGAATTACCAGGTTTACCGCCGAAGCAATCTGCTGGCGCATGGCCCGGTCTGAAAGCCTCATGCCGGTCATTTGAATCATCGTCTCGAGACGAGAGAGAGCGTCTCTCGGAGTGTTGGCGTGGATGGTGGTTAACGATCCATCGTGGCCGGTGTTCATTGCCTGTAGCATGTCGATAGCCTCACCGCCACGGACCTCGCCTACTACAATGCGATCCGGTCTCATACGCAGGGAGTTCTTCACCAAATCTCTCTGGGTAATTTCCCCTCGACCTTCAATGTTCGACGGACGAGTTTCCAATCTGACGCAATGTGGCTGTTGAAGCTGGAGTTCAGCCGAGTCCTCAATGGTAACGATGCGCTCGTCGGCAGGAATGTAAGCCGACATGGCATTGAGCAAAGTCGTTTTGCCCGCGCCGGTACCTCCGGAAATGATGATGTTCAATCGTGCTCGAACACACATTTCGAAGAGGATGGCTATCTCCTTAGTCAAGGCCCCATTTTCGATTAGGGCCGGCATCTTTAAAGGATCCGTCCCAAAGCGGCGGATAGAGAGAGTTGGACCATCGATCGCCAGCGGGGGAATGATGGCGTTCACGCGAGAGCCGTCAGGGAGACGGGCATCAACCATTGGCTGAGCCTCATCGATTCGGCGACCAACCGTCGACACGATGCGTTCAATAACGCGCATCAAGTGCTCGTCGTCTTTAAAGGAGATCGCCGTCTTTTCGAGTTTGCCTTTGCGCTCGATGTAGATGTTGGAATGAGAATTGACAAGAATGTCGGAGATGGTTGGGTCGCTAAGCAAGGGCTCGAGTGGTCCAAGACCGAAGAGCTCGTGGTGGACCTCGCTGACAAGACGATCGCGCTCAATAGTTGAGAGTGGGAGATTCTCTGCCAAGAGGAGATCTTCTGCGAGACGGGATACTTCCGTATGGAGACGATCAGACGGCAGAGCATTCAGCTTTTTGAGATCCATGCGCGTGATGATTGCGCGATGCAGCCGTGCCTTGATCTCCTGGAAGCTTTGGTTGCCATAGATTCCGTCATCGAGGCGAGCGGCAGTGCCGTCACCATCTCGTACATATCTCTCTCGCAATGCCATATTGTTTTCCCTCAGTTCTTAAAACTCACGACAACTTTGTTGGATACAGTCAGTAGCTTCTTTTACGCTTTATCAGGCAACGTCGAAAGCTCGAGCCCGGTCGTCGAAGCCTGTCGGCCAAACACCGATCGGAAAAGCTTCTTGCGTGGCTGTGGCGAAGATGTTTCTCCACCTGCAATCAGAGTTGCTGCAATTCTTTTTATCTCCACGGCGATCTTCGAGGAAGGTTCGCCATACACCAACGGTCGTCCCAAATTTATTGAGTCCATGACCTTCCTGTAGTCGTTTGGTACAAACCCAATAAGCTGCTCTCCCAGGTGACCTTCAACTTTGTGCAATTCAACATCGATACCCTTACTCCAGCGATTGACGACAACGCTTACCTTTTCCCGCGGATAGCCCAGACGATCGAAAACTTTCAGCGCTCGCTTGGTACTGCGTATTCCGGGAATATCCAACGTCAAGGTCAGGAGAATGTCATCTGCCAGATCGAGAGCGGCTATAGTTATCGGATCAAACGTGTGGGGAAGATCGAGCACGACACACTGAAACTTTTGGCCCAGCAGATGAAGAATTTCCGGGATGTCCTCAGGCCTGATCTCTTCCGCCTCATGTGCTTCGTTTGGCGCAGCGACAAGAGAGAGTTGGGGAGAGTGAGGCATCACCATGCTGGTAATGAGCGATTCATCAAGGCGCGTGCGGTTGCGAGCGAAATCCAGTAGTGAATATTTCGCGTCCAGTCCGAGAAACGAGGCTGCGTCTCCAGCTTGCAGGTTAAGATCAACTAAAACTGTTGGGGCGCCGACTGCCGCCGCCAAATTGGTTCCCAGGAAAGAGACGCCGGCCCCACCCTTGCCGGAAAATACGGCGATAACGCGAGCGTGTTTACCTGAGGTGCTGTGCTCTTCTTTGCGAACTTCCGCAACTCGCCTGAGCACTGTTTGGAATTCGTCTGGAATAACTGGAATTTGTAAGAACTCATTAGCGCCCGCGCGCATGCTGCCGAGGATCAGTGCCGGTGATGCATTAGGCGCAGCGGCGATAATCGCCGTTCCCGAGTTCATCCCGTGGAGTTTGCTGATAAAAGAAAACTCCTTGTCGGGATTGGTCGCGTCCAGGATAAGAATTGCGGCTGAGGGACGAAGTCGCATGATCTCCGCGAGCATCCTGTCGTGCCCATCGCACTCCGCGAGCACTCTCGCACGACCACTGGCCTGCAATGCTGCCTTGATCTCCTGTGAGGACTCTGGATCCTTACCCATGATGACGAATGTTAGTGGTTGCATATCTTAAACTCTTTTTAAGACCCTTGATGTTTACGATTACTTATTCGACTAAAGTCTTAATTGCCCCGCTTGTGCAGAAGCGCCTTCGCCAGTGCAGCGCATTTAATTACATATTGGGCGGTATGAATCCGGCGCTCTCTCCTTGTACCGTTGTCTGATATGTGGGCATGGTTATAGAGAACCCCATGAAGACGTACGAGTAACCCTCAATTTTGACGCTGACGGTACCCGTCGCGACACCAAAGGCAGGGGAGGTAGAGTATGTTACGGTTACATTCGATGTCTGGAGATTAGGCAAAAAGGGAGTCGCCGTATTAGTTGCATCTGGATTGTCGTAAACGGCAACGTTCCTGACGCGAGCCAGGGTCGTAGCACGATTTCCGCAACTGGCGAACGCTGCTACATCGGGACATTGATTAGCGGCATATCGTGCAGCGCGTCTGGTGGCTTCGACGATGCCACTGTGTGTATAGAAAAAGTGTCCGCCGGCGACAACCGCAACGAGCATCAGGAAAAAGAAAGCAGCCGTAACGGCAAATTCCACCACGGCGACGCCGCTTTGCGATTTTTTGCTGTTGTGACTTCTCATAATCTAAAAAATGCTTAGCCGGAGGCGCGCTTTAGTGCATGTAGCGCATCTCGGTGGCTGGCTCCAGTGGAAAATAGAAAGTCGAACTCGTGGCGTCGGTGGCACCCGCAACATTGAAGACGAGCGGGTTGTAGGTATAGCCCGTAATCTCCACCTTCACGTACCTGGGGCCAAGGAAGCCGGGTGTTGTATTGGGAAGCGTGACTAAAACGTTCGCCGTCGTTAGTCCCGGCAAAATCGATGGTCTATCGGTGCAAGTGTCTTCGAAACCACAGACCACCAGCCTCGCCGCCCTTGTCTTAGTGTTCGCGATTGTGGTCGTGTTCGTAGATTCAGCGTCCTTCTCCGTAGTAAGAAAACGAGCTCCCATCTTGGTAGCTTTAGCCAGGGTCGTGTACGTATAAAACAAACGACCAATCTCCGCGACTCCTACAAACAGGAGTAGCAGGATCGGAAAAACTATGGCGAGCTCAACGATGGAAGAACCGCGCTCATCACTTATCAATCGTGCACGACTTCGCTTCGCAAAAGGCGGTAGTTTCATAACGTTTATCACCACCTCACCTGAATATGACCGGAAGCGTCAGACTGGAGCTCTCGGCGGTCGGAACCACCGGGCTGATCGGGCCCGCAATCTCGACAACTTCGACAGTAATCGCACCGCAGAGAGGGTCGGCTGAGCAATTGCCCTGAATGATTTTGGCTTTATCCTTCAGAAAGAATCTCACCCATTTTTGAATATTTGTCGTGTAGGCCGGATAACTCGCCTGCAAGGGTGGAGGGCCATTTGGCAGGATTATCGGCATTATCAAGTACCTCCGGCCGTGCTCCATGTAATCTGTATTTGACGTTGGTGGTTGAGCACCCGTGCCGAGGCGGTAATCTTGCTCTGTAATGCCCGTCGCGATGTTGCTATCAGGATGATAAACGTCGGGTTGAAGCGCATTCCCGTATCCATTGGCATACTCGTTGAAACGAGTATTAATTCCATCCCCTGAGTTCCTTGGCCCATTGTTCTTGTTTGAACTGGGCGTCATATGGATGTTGTCGCCAAGCGTTTTGCAAAAATTCTCAAGACCCGCGGTGAGTTCGGCTGTTTCACCGGTTCCATTGCCGGTAATGTCCGGCACCTCGAGAATGATGTAATCCTTATCGTTGAGCACTGCTTCTGTTCCGGTACCCTGATTAAATTTCAGCTCCAGCACGTCGCC
>JAICQI010000748.1 GCA_025937955.1 Pyrinomonadaceae bacterium | reverse complement strand
TGCAACACGGAATCATCATCCGAACCCCATCACACAATTACTCTACTCACGTATTTTCGTGTTGCTTCTTTTGCCGGTAGCGATTGCATCAGCGCAGACCTTTCGCGGGACGATTCTCGGCACAGTCACCGATCCCAACGGCGCTTAGTCTCTATCTTTGATTGCTTCCAGTTGCTGTACATCGGCGAGATCTTGCAAGCGTGCGGCGGTTTTCTTGTTTGTTATCAGATGGCGGCGGGAAATTACAAAGGCGGGCTCGCCTCCAAACACAGTTTCTACCCGATCCGGCCACGCATCTGCGAACTCGACCCCTTCAATAGCCGTGATGATATCGATTCGCAGCGGCGGCAAGCCAATTTGAAAGATCGTATCTTTCTTACTCAAGTCCTGTGCGGTTAATTCACCCAGCGGAGCGCCGAACTCTGAGAGCGCATGCAAGACTCGCTGAGCATTCTTTTCATCGTGCCGAACCCAGAGATCTAGATGTTTGGTCGCACGTATATGCCCATGTGCTGCCAAGGCATGCGCACCGACGATCAAGTATTCAACGTTGTGCGCGTTGAAGGCGAGTAATAGTTCTTTGAAGTCTGGGCTCACAGTCTGACTGTTCATTCCAAGCCATACAAAGCTTTGTCAACGTCCAAACTGCTTCAATTCGTTCCTCGGGAGAAGTCATGAGCCACTCGTTATCCGGAGGCTCTGGCCGACCGTCGCGAATGACCCTGACTGTCATTTGCCTACTGCGTGAAGACTCAGGCATGTGGCAATTATAGCATTGGAATGTATTGTGCGGAGACAACAGCGCACGCCGACAAAACAATGGCGAGAAATCCATATTTTTTCATGATCCAATTATCGTTGTAGATGGTGTACTCTGCAAAAAGTAAACCGTTTGTTCATGGGAGTTAGAAATGAGACGTCTGTGGTTGGTCCTTGGGGTTCTGCTCGTCGCGGTGATTGCGATAGTTGCCCTGGGGCGTCCGTGGGTATGGAATAATTCGGCTCCGGTCCTTACAGAATCTCCAGTCACTCCACCACAAGCCCCAACCGTCGAGATCATTTACATCGCCAACGAAGGTGTGCTCATTTCAGCAGACGGGAAACGGGTTTTGATTGATGGGCTGCATCGCGAGTATGAGCCTGACTACGCGTTCTTATCGCCGGCAGAACGTGAAAAGATCGAGACTGCGAAACCGCCGTTCGACAAGATCGATCTGGTCCTGGTCTCACACCGCCACCTCGATCATTTTCATCCCGAATCAGTAGGGCTTCACTTACAACACAACCCGAGAGCGATTCTCGTCTCTTCTCAACAAGTGGTCGACGAGGTCGAGAAGAATTTCAAAGACTATCAAGCGATCAAGGCAAGGGTGACAGGCGCGACTCCACCGTGGAAAGAAAAAGTCGCGATGAAAGTCGCCGGCATCGACTTTGAGATCCTAAACCTGCGCCACGGCACCGGACGCCACGCCAGCATTCAAAACCTGGGACACATCATCAAACTCGGCGGCAAGAAGCTATTGCACATCGGCGACGCAGACACCGCAGTCGAGAATTCGAAAAGTTTAATCTCGAGGAAGAAGGAATTGACATTGCTTTCCTGCCTGTTTGGTTCCTGCTGGGAAGGGACGGACAGACAGTCGTTAAAGATCACATCAAACCAAAGCAGATCATTGCGGTCCATATCTCACCGTCAGAAAGGGAAACTATAGCAACGCAAATCAAGCAAGCTTTCCCGAACGCGATCGCCTTCACTACGATGTTGGAAAAGAGGAATTATTAGCCACAGATTACACCGATAAACTCAGGATTTATCAAAGCCGTTGCCGCTTGCCTTTATCGACTTACGGCTCTATCATCTGCCAACCCAGAAACAAACAGGCTCACTCCCAGCTAGCTTTTTCCTCCCAATTGATTCTTGTTCACCCCAGATAACGGACGCTCCCAAACTCATACCAGAAAACTGTTTGTAACTCACTGGAGGTTCCTATGAAGAAAACGCTTGCTCTATTTGCGCTCGTAGTCATATCCGTAGCAGTGGTGGTTTTAACTACCGTTCACGGCCAAAACCCTAACAGCAATTCATCAAAATTCCGTCGCGCGCGCGCGGATAAACGAATCGCCAATCAATACATCGTGGTACTCAGAAACGACGTCACCGACGTCGAGACTGAAGCTATTAACCTCGCGCGCGATTTCGATGGCGATCGTAACGGTGGCCACACCTATCATCGCGCTCTCAAAGGTTTTTCCGTTCGCATGTCTGAACAACAAGCGCTTCGGCTGGCAAACGATCCGCGCGTCGAGTTTGTCGAAGAGGACGGCGTGGTCAGTTTAGGAACAACTCAAACCGGCGCCACGTGGGGTCTTGATCGCATCGATCAGCGCGATCTGCCTCTGAATGGAACTTACACCTACACCCCTACCGGCACCGGAGTAAAAGTTTACATCATCGATACCGGCATTCGCGCCACCCACACGCAATTCGCAGGACGCGTGATTTCCGGTTTCACAGCAATCAATGATGGTCTGGGAAGTAATGACGGAAATGGTCACGGCACTCACGTAGCCGGCACAGTCGGTGGTTCAACTTACGGCGTGGCGAAGAACGTTACGCTCGTCGCCGTCCGCGTGCTCGATTCGCAGGGCAACGGCACCGACTCCGGCGTCATTGCCGGCATTGATTTCGTCACTTCGAATCATCTCTCGGGCCAGCCGGCAGTGGCCAACATGAGCCTCGGTGGCGGCATTTCATCGGCGCTCGACACCGCGGTCAATAATTCCATCAACGATGGAGTCACTTATGCAGTCGCAGCGGGAAACGAGACTCAGAATGCCTGCAACGTGTCTCCAGCTCGCGTTGCCAACGCAATCACTGTCGGATCAACGACCACGAGTGACGCGCGCTCTTCGTTCTCAAACTTCGGTACGTGCCTCGACATCTTTGCGCCAGGCAGCAGCATTACATCCGCATGGAGAACAAGCGACACGGCGATCAACACTATTTCAGGTACGTCGATGGCGACGCCGCACGTCGCAGGTGTCGCAGCGTTGTTCCTCGAAACGAATCCGACTGCCTCGCCCGCTACGGTCGCTGCAGCAATCATTAACAGTTCTACTCCAAACAAGGTGACCAATGCGGGAACCGGATCTCCCAACCGCTTGCTCTTCTCGTTATTGACGGGCGCTCCGCCGCCACCGCCACCGGGATCAGAATTGTTGCTCAACCGAGGATTCGAATCGGGTGGTGTTAATTGGGTGGCGACTGCCGG
>JAICQI010000925.1 GCA_025937955.1 Pyrinomonadaceae bacterium | reverse complement strand
CATTTAATCATTCCCGAAACGAAATCAAGCCGCGAGAACTCTGAAAAAATACCGAGCAAAGACATCAGATTCGCAGAAAAGTGGTTGTGCCGAGCGCTATACAAATTGGTATCGCGGGACTCAGTCCTTGACGCCAACGCCAACCATGCTTAACCCACCCCATGGCCAGATACGATCGATTCTCGAGAGAATCGGCATCGCGAGGTCGAGCATCTTCAACTGAATGCGTGAGAATTTTTTACGCCGCAAAATCTTCCCGTTAATCCACCAGCCCGGCACGGAAACTCGGTTGAAATCAAGAATCTTCTCGATCCGAAAACCGGCATCCGTTAAGAGCGTCTCCATAGCTGAGCGCGTGTAACGCCGGTGGCGCCGCAGAATCTTATCGAGCGTGCCGCACAGCTTCGGATACTGGGCCGCGACAACTACAACTCGTCCTCCTGATTCAAGCGCGGAGTGCATATTACGAAGTGCGAGACTGTCCTGACCGAGTCGCTCCAAGACGTTGACCATGAGAGCGGTGTCAAACTTTTGCTCCATTCCGCTCAAGTGCTCCGAATTCTCGACATCGACGTTCAGCACATGCAGGTAGGGTTTACCATACGAATACGATTCCAGGTAACGCAAATAATTTGGGTTAACGTCTGACGCCAGGTACAAGTCCCGAGGTATGAGCTGACTCGTTAACGCACCGATTCCAGCATCAATCTCGAGCACGCGATTACCAATGAATGGTCGCAAGGTCCTGCCAAGCCAGTGACTCAACCGGCGAGAATGCTCCAAATCAAACATCATGCGTGAACCGTATTCGTCCTCTTTGTAAAGATCGTCGATCAGCCAGTAACGAATCATCGCCATAATTGCGAGTAATCCGTCGCGGGCTTTGATCTTTTTACCTTCTTCACGCGTTCGGGGGAGATATCGGATAGGCGCTTCAAACACTCTCGCTCGTCGCTTTGCCAGTTTGAAAGTTATTTCTACTTCAAACCGAAAATCGTTACTTCGGAGAGGAATAGACTTGAGTAAATCAGTTTTGATTACCTTGTAGCACGTTTCAAGATCGGTGAGGCTTAGATCCGTCAGCCAATTGCTGGCAGACGTCAAGAACTTGTTGATCGTTGTATGCCGGTGCATTAACGCGCGCCGATAAGGCGCCGAAATATAACGTGAGCCAAAAACCGCGTCAGCGCCCTCTCTGGCGAAGGGCACCAACAGTGACGGAATGTCCGCCGGATCGTATTCAAGGTCAGCATCGTGAATGACGGAGATGTCGCCGGTGGAATGCGCGATTGCTTTACGAACCGACGCTCCCTTACCTGAATTGCGTTCGTTTCGAAGGAGAACCATTCGAGAATCTTCTGACGCGAGACGCTGAAGGATTTCCCATGTTCCATCGGTGCTCTGATCGTCGACTACGATGATCTCAAGGCTGCTGATTAAGTCATCCTTCAGCGCCCGAACTCTGTTCAAACTCGCTTCAACTACGTGGCGCTCGTTATAGACCGGCACGAGAACAGACAAACGAAAGGACGTGAAAGGCCGCGCCGTGGGGGCATTCCTCTCAGAACTCTTCGTTGATGGAGTGGTCGCGAAGTCAGGTTGCACGGATCTTACTGCCTCATTGTAAGCGCATTAGCTGAACTCGAATCGACAGCCTTGTTGACAACGTCCAAGCTTTCCGGTCGCGTGAAAATCACAGCCTGCTTGTCCTCATAGACCTTCGACCAGTTTTCGTCTTCTCGCAATAAACTCGAAAGCGGTGCATTCGGCGAGATGATCACCGTTCGAACTCCCAGGCGTTCAAGTGGTTTACGCCACTCGGGATGCCCGTCATATGTTCTAACGGCTTCTACCGTAAACGAGTCACCATAGACGTCTGCTCGGCCGTCGATGTAGACGCGATAGTTCGGATTCGGATAAAGCCGCCGAATCAGGTAACCGCCCCAACCGTAACGGTTGTAGATCGGACCAGGCAATTGCTTTTCCACCAAGAAGTTTACGGCTGCCTGCGGGTAGTTCTTTGCTTCATAAGCAGGCTGGTTATTAACGAAGTGCGTCACGCGAACAACCCCTAGCGTAACGGGCGCCAGGAGAAAGACCATGTTGAAGATCAATGCAAAACCAGTGGCCGGTGACTCAGTTCCCGTGAAGCGTTTTTCCCACCCAT
>JAICQI010000064.1 GCA_025937955.1 Pyrinomonadaceae bacterium | reverse complement strand
GCTCGCTCCGGCTGAAGCGCTACCAGGTTGCTAAAGGAGTCCCTCGCCTGAGGGTACAGATCTTTCGCGTAATAGATTGCGCCGAGATACCACCAGCCATCCGGCCACTTCGGCCGCATCCGAACTGCGTTCGTGTACGCCTCAATTGCTTCGTCGAGTCGACCTGCAACACGAGCTTCGTCTGCAACCTTGGCAGCATTCTCAAACGCAGTGTCCGACGCAGTGTCCGACTGCGTGGCTGTTTTCGCGCCCGCTGGTACTCGCTTAGATCTCGACCTGGATTGCCCGTGTATTACCAACGCGTAACCTACCGAGAATACGAATAACAGGGACAACCAGATACGGAGGTTGTTCATGACGGCACGCGCTAAGATTTATTTGCTCTCCTTGGATTGTTAGCGTTGATCTTCGAAATTATCTGGCGGCTTGGTTGGCGCTGGAGGATCACTGTTACTCTGAGCTCCAGGTTGTTTCGCCTGCTGCTCTGCGGTTAGCTTTTGAACCGCAGCTTTTTCGCGGTCGCCGTCTTCCTTTCGGTTAAGCCGGTAGTACACAGACGCCAACAGCACGCGAGCTTCGGAAAATTCCGGGAACTCCTTTGCCACGCCCTCGAGCAATGGCAATGCATCCTTTGGTTTGGCGAGAGCTGCATAAACCGCAGCCAAATGGTAACGAGCGTACTGGTCGCGTGGTCTCAGGCGAGTTGCGCGAGTCAAGTATGGCAAAGCCTCTTCATACTGCCTGTCTTGCCGGAGCAAGACACCTGTAAATAGATTGGCGTCGAAATCAGTTTCATTCTTTTCCAGCTCAACACGAAAAGCGGCCTTAGCTCTCGTCGAGTCACCCATTCGCATCAGGGCACGCCCATACCACGCTTGTAATGTCGGCAACTTGGGATCTAATTGAATTGCACGCTCAAACTCTTTGATTGCGCCGTGCCCATCATCGGCGAGAAGGAGCGTCGATCCGAGTAGCAGATGAGCCTCGGCAGAATCCTCATCGTGAAATACTTTGTCTATTAATTGCTGCCCACGACTCAACTGACCGTCGCTGAGAAGCGCGCTGCCTAACAAAAAAGCCACCGTGCGATCGTTTGGATCCGCTTCGGCGAGTGGCGATAACGACTCGATAACTTTCTTGTAGTTTCCCAGTCGCACGTTGCAATCGGCGAGCAGCAGAACAGCATTCTTACGTTGTGGTAAATCTTGCGGAGCAGCGGCCAGGAAGGTCGTCAATTCATTCGCTGCCTCGGGAAAGATAGCGGCCTTGTAATAAGCAAGCGCAAGATTGAAACGGATCGTCTCGTTCTTGTTGTCGATCTTGAGTGCTTGTATGTATTGATTGATCGCTTCTTCGTAACGCCCCAACTTTGAATATGCAGCACCAAGATTAGACCGCACTTCCACTCTCTGAGGCTGCTTAGCAAGAACCGCCTCATAGCCCCGAATAGCGCCTTCAATATCTCCGGATTGGTGCAACTCTATAGCGCGAGCAAAGGCTGCATCAGGAGACTCCGGGCCGGTCTGTGCAGCCGCCGGCACGGCAAATACGCACGCGGCGAGAAACATCAATAAATACAGCCATTCAGCTTTTGCCATGTCTATCCAAACAGAAGGGAAATCGTTGCGAAAAGTATACAACAGCGATGTCTGTGATCTCCAAAGAGAATACTCGAATTGGACGGCGATCCACCTCACTGATTTGCCTGCATCAGGGACGTTCTGATCTGGTTCTATAACAGAAACACGCCTATACTTGCGTAATCACGCCGACCGTTGAATTGAGGGCACGCAACCATGAAACAACTAGTAACTCTGCTTCTTGCAATTGCGCTGAGTCTTTCTATTCTCAATCGTACCGGCGGGCAAACGCCGCAGACTCAGGACGACGTGATTCGTGTTCGCAGCAACGAAGTCAGACTCGACATAGTTGTCAAGGACAAAAAGGGCAGGCCTGTAAAAGATCTGACCGCCCAGGATTTTGAAGTGCTGGAAGACGGGGTTGGGCAGAAAATTGTTTCTTTTCGGTTCGTAAGTCGTGAATCTCCACAGGACGCTAACGGTAGTGCTGCACCAAAAGACAGTAACGTTCGATTACAACAGACGCCATCCGCACTGCCCGCCAATCGCACCACTCCCGGAATAATCGCGCTGGTATTTGACCGCCTCTCGCCGGAGGCTCGCTCATTGGCGAAAAAGGCAGGCATCGCTTATGCAACTGAAGGTATGGCGGGCGGCGACTTCACCGGTGTGTTCAGGATTGATTTGTCTCTGAACACCGTCCAGTCGTTCACGGACAACGCGGAGCTGGTGAAGGCGGCAGTCGAGAGCGCGACCAGCGCCGCCAGCTCAACTTACGCGTCCAGTGCCCAACGATCACGTGATCTTGCGGACCGCGGTGCGGTCCTGGATCGTCAAATCGACTCATTGCAAGCGGCCGCAACCAGCGGGGGCATGGCTGGTGATAACAGTGGGGCAGCGGCCGCCGGGCAAGCCGCCGGACAGGCTGCAGTCGCGCAAAAAATCGTCGAGATGGAATCGAGCATGCTCCAACAGTTCGAAAATCTTGAGCGAGACCAGCAGGGATTTGCCACGATCAATGGCCTGCTTGCCGTAATCAATCCAATGCGGAACCTGCCAGGTAGAAAGACGATTATTTTCTTTTCCGAAGGCCTGGCGTTGCCAACTTCCGTTCAGACAAAATTTCCTGCGGTGATCAGCGCCGCCAACCGTGCGAACGTCAGCATTTATACGATTGATGCAGCGGGCCTGCGGACTGAGAGCGGAACGGCGGAATCGGCTCGTGAACTTAACTCCATCGTGGCGCAACGGATAGGTCAACAAAGCCGGGGTTCTGACCGTATGTCCAGTGGACCTTATATGAAATCGCTGGAAAGGAACGAAGAACTGCTACGGTTTGATCCTCGCAGCGGTCTCGGCCAGCTCGCTGACCAGACTGGAGGCATTCTCATTCACGACACAAATGACCTCGTAAATGGTGTGCGTCGAATTAACGACGATATGAATGGGTATTACATGCTTACGTACGTGCCGAAGAATGAGGACTACAACGGAAAATTCCGTCAAGTCAACGTGAAGTTAAATCGGCCAAGTCTCGAGGTACAAACTCGCAAGGGCTACTATGCCGTAGAGTCGATGGGCCAGCTCCCCGTGCTTGATTATGAAGCGCCCGCAATTGCAGCAGCTCGAAGTGCAGACCCGAATTCAAGAACATTTCCATTCATGGGTTCCGCGCTGAGTTTTCCTGCACCGAGCCGGCCGGGGCTGTCACTGATTCTGGCTGAGGCGCCTCTATCCGCATTCGAGTTCACAAGCAACGACAATAAGAATTACAACGCAAACTTTTCTTTTGTCGCCTTAATCCGAAATCAAGCGAATGAAATCGTCCAAAAACTTAGCCACCACTACCCCCTAACTGGTCCACTTGAAAAACTCGCCACGGCGAAAAAAGGAGACGTCCTTTTTTACCGCGAGACGCAACTGTCTCCGGGCCGCTACACGGTGGACCTCATTGCTTATGATGCGTCATCTGAAAAGGTAAGTCTTAAGAAGGCAAGCCTGGAAATTCCAGGCGTCGACGAGACGAAACCGCGGCTCAGCAGTGTGGCCGTTTTACAACGTGCGGAGCGGCTGACACCTGAGGAGCAGAAACGTGACCAGCCGTTCCATTTCGGTGAGCTCCTGGTTTATCCAAATCTGGGCCAGCCGATTGCTAAATCTGTTGCTCCGCAGCTGGCGTTCTTTTTTACAGCATGGCCTGCGAAAGGATCGACAGAGCCCCTGCAGGTCACCATTGAAATTTTGCAGAGTCAACGTTCCCTCGTGAAAACACCCGGTCAACTACCAGCTCCGAACGAACAAGGACAGATCAAGTACGCCAGTTCATTTCCGTTGGATAAATTCCCGCCGGGAGCTTACGAGTTAAAGGTGACGGTTGGTGACGGCAAGAGCAGCGTGACCCGTGCGACGAACTTCATCGTTGCAAAGTAATGTAAGACCGTTACTGTTTCGACTGCGGGCTGAGCTTCTTTTCCAGCTCCCTGGCCTCATTCACGTATTCGCCCTTGGGTGCTTCATCTAAATAGGCTCGCACGGCACGTAACGCTTCTGCCAGGTCTCCCCGGCTCATGAATATGCGAGCTAAATGATAGTGAGCGGCAATACACTCCGTGCCGCCCATCACAAGTGCCTTCGTAAACTCCCTCTCGGCTGAGAGTGGATCACCCGATTCAAGCATCGCAACGCCAAGCCAGAGACGCGCCACCGGACGTGTACTGTCGATTACAATCGCCTGATTTAGTTGAGCGATTGCATCCCTGTAATCCTTCCGCTCGACACGCACGAGTCCGAGATTGAATTTCGCGTTGAAGTTCTTCGGATCTTTGGCAAGCACGATTTGGAACGCTTCTTCTGCTTCATCAATTCGTTTGAGTTTGAGGAATTGAGCGCCGAGATCGTTACGTGCGGCGAGATAGTCTGGATACAATAGGACGGCTTTTTCAAAACGAACCGCCGCTTCAGCAACATTGCCTTTGGCCACAAGCTTCACACCAAGTTCGTATTCCTTCCTTGCCGGCGCTGGAACCGATTGCCTGAGTTCTGCAACTGAAACGACTCTGGGAGTGTTGAACGACGCAGGCAACTTCTTCTCACGCAATTGAAGAGTGACTTCGCCCACGATCCCACGGCCGAGCGCAACTTTTTGAACCACCGGCTCAAACTCTTCTCCGTCGACTTCGGCCTGTACGTAGTAGATGCCTTCGCTCAAATTGTCGAATCGAAATTCGCCCTGCTTGTTGGTGTATCGATTAGACAAGGTCATTAATTGTGTCTTCAGAGTAATGCGAATGTGTCGCTCGGCAGAGAACCCCGAAGGCAACGCTACACGCCCTTCAATGACAGCGTTATTCGTATCGGCGGTCTTATACTTTGAATCACCATCAACGGGAGCTTGTGAATACACGACAACCCGCGCAATGAGCAACATCGCCAAGACAACAACAAACCGAAAATAGCCGTTCATAGTGTCCTCGATTACAGGGCAGGGTCTCGCAATGATAGCGCTGACCAGGTCTCTACGCCATTGGACGGGTGCAATTGTAGGGGCGGCACTCCGTGGCCGCCCGTCTTGCAGAACAAATGCATGTCTCGAACCACGGCCGGGCCGCCCCTACAAAAATGGAAGCGGCGCGAGTGACGGTTGAAGCCACTCGCGCCGGTCGAAGTGTTCACCCTTAGGCGTGTCGCCTAGAAGTAAAACTTGAACGCGAACTCGACGATTCGCCGTCCATGTTTATTTACGATCTTGCCGAAGTTGTCTTTCGTGGCTTGATCAAGCTCAAAGCCCTTGGTCGGATCGCAGACGTCTGTTGTACCTCCCGCTCCATTGGGAACGGTGACGGTCCCACCGGCGACGCACTGGGTGTTGAGCGTCAGGTAGATATCGCTTTGGCCGAAGCCGCCTGCCGTGGTGATCTGACTGGGGTATGCCTGGTTGAAGATGTTGAAAAAGCCCGCTCGGAACTGAAACTTCTTACTCTCGCTGAAGTTAAAGTTCTTGAAGAACGAAACGTCAAAGTTGCTCCTGCTGGGTGCCCTCAAGTAGAAGGGTGGTTGGGCTGGGCCAGTGTTCGGGAACTTGGGAATTGCAATCGCATTTAAGTCGAAATACTGGTCGCCAACCTTTTTACCACCAGCCAATGGGTTGGCTAGATACACCGGCGCCACTGCTCCAATGCTTTGCCCCAGAATGTTAAATGCGTCGGTGCCAAACCAAGCCAGCCCAGCCCGAGCATCATTTATGGCGCCGCTAAACCTCAGCCGAATCGGTGTACCAGTCTGGAATGTCGTGATGCCCGATACCTGCCAGCCGTTGAAGACTCCTCGAGTAAGTTTGTTATCAAAGGAGCCTCGGGCCAGTTTTGGCAGCGTGTAGTTATATGACAAGTTAAAGACATGTGTGCGGTCGAAAGGAAGAACTCCCCAGCTTCGACCACGTGTGTCAATCGGATCGGCCCATGCCGAGCCATCTGTCTCGTTAGTAGCCACCGTGCCAAGAGCCTTGGCGAAAGTATAAGTGGCAAAGTACTGAAGGTTCTTGCCAGACTGATGGCTTAACGTCGCCTGTAACGAATGATACGAGGACGTTCCAGTGAACTGGTAGAAGCCAACGGTGTTGTAGGCTGGAAACGGCCTGAATTGGGTTATCACAGAATTGGCAAGGCCGGCTCGGTTTGCCGGAACCGAAAGGTCCACACCATTCACAGTCCCGCTGCTGAATGTTCCAAGAGGAACTATATTTACTGACCTTTGCTGCGGCAGATGCCTGCCCTGAGTTCCTACGTAAGCAACGGAGAAAATGTTGTTACCAGGTAGTCTTTTCTCAATGGTCAGGCTGAAGTTCGCGGTTCGCGGCAAGTCGTTTGACTGGACGTCGCGCGAACTTACGTTGACGTTCGCGAAGGCAAACGGATCAATCGTGTGGATATTGTTGAAATCAAGAGTAAAATTAGGTATCGAATCCCAGTTAATCGAGGCGCCGTAAGTGTTGGGCATCTGACCACTTGAATAGTAATCGTAATTACCCTGCACACGGTTATAGAACATTCCAGCTCCGGCTCGAATTACGAAGTCACCCTTGCCGCCAACGTCCCATGCCACATTAAGTCGCGGCATCAAGGCCACACCGGGATTGGGGAGCACGCCCTTCGGAATCTCTCCTCGAG
Source organism: Pyrinomonadaceae bacterium (assembly GCA_025937955.1). Lineage (GTDB taxonomy): Bacteria > Acidobacteriota > Blastocatellia > Pyrinomonadales > Pyrinomonadaceae > PSRF01. Next base: position 6,530 of record JAICQI010000064.1, on the reverse strand, counting down.
ATGCAAGCTTGAACCCATTGGGCTGCGTTCTGTCTTTATTGATGAAGATTCCCTGACTTCTATCGTAAGCCGATGGATCAAACAGAACGCCAAGACCGTTTCGTTCGTAGTTCTGCGGGAACCAGGCAAATCGCAATCCAGCTTCCAACGTTAAGTTCGGCCGCGCTTTCCAACTATCTTGTACATAGAACTCGTAGTTGTAGTAACGGAAGCTGTCAGCCGGGCGATCTGTCGCCTGGGTGAATGACATAGGACGTCCAACATACAAGTCAGCAAAGTTATATCCAGTTCCACCATGACTGCGGGAACCACCACAACCGCCACAGATATTTTCAAATCCCTCAGTGATGATGTTGGTATCGTGGTTGGACTGCTGGTTCTTGTTAGCCTGCTCGATGAATGCTCCAAACTTCAGAGTGTGTGTATTGTAGATTTTCGAAACATTATCGGTGAGCGAGAAGCTGCTATATGGAGAACGGATCGGGAATCCATATGCATTAATAAACACGCCACTCCACCAATTATTGGTGTAGCCGATAGGCACAAATGGGTTAGTGCCGGCGAAATCGATACCTGCACAGTTGTTACACACCGAGGAATTTGCTTGTCCTCTGAAGCCAACTCTATCCGCCGCAGTTAGCCCTAAACCCTCAAAGGAAACCTTGTCGGGCTCGGCGTAGTTGTAATTGAGATCCAGCTTGCTGGCAGCAAACAACACCTCATTCGTCATCGTTGAATTCACGATGCTCGTCAAATTCGCAACGAATGATTTCCCGGTGTTGTAGCTGGTGAGTTTTCCAGGAACCTCAAAGTTCGACGAATCCCACCAGAGACCGCGCGGGAATCCCTGCTCCTCATATTCGCGAGCGAATTTGACGTAGAGCTTAGTTTTATCGCTGATGTTGTAGTCAACCCGCACGTTGTACTGGCTGCGATCATTTGGCCTCAAGACACTGTATACGTAATTTTGACCACCGTCGCGGTTTGGCGCTGGAAAGAGGTTCAGCAGGGCTGCCCCCAGGTTATTCTTGCAAGCCGAGAGGTTAGTCGCTGCCTGGCCGCCAACATCAACGCCGTTGACGATGCAACCCCTCGGATAGACTACAGGGAATCCAGTGAAGTCCCCCGCTCGCTCTTTCAAGGTTGGAACCGTAAACAACGAAGACCCTTCGTCCACTCGTTGGTAGTAGTATTCAAACCCAAAGAAGAAGAACAGCTTGTCGCGATTACGATTGAAATTGGTCCACGGAAGCAGAATAGGACCGCCTATGTTGCCGCCTGGATAGTTGTACTGGCTTTTAGGCCGCACAACGTTATTGATGGTATTGGAACGATCGTTGGCCTGAAAGTTATAGTGTCGAATGTAGTCGTAGACCGATCCGTGAAAATCGCGGCTTCCGCCTTTTGTGGTTGCGCTGATTTGCACAGCGCTCGTCCCGTGCTCCGCGGCATAATTGCTTGTCTGAACCTTCACCTCCTGAACCATGTCCGGATTAGCGGTGATGACGGTTCCATTGTTTGCGCCGAAGTCGATCATGCGCGCGCCGTCAATCTGCACGTTGTTCTGCTCTCCACGTAGACCATTAACGTGGTACGCGTTGTTTGCGTTGGCGCCGCCACCAAATGAAACCTGTTCCAGCGCAGTGTTATCCGGAGCTACCACACCCGGAAGTATCCGCAATAGCTCAAGCGAACTACGGCTAATGATTGAAAGATTATCGATCTGCGAAGCGGTAATGGTGTTTTCCTTGGCGCCTGTTTCCGTCTGAAGTTGATCGGTACCAGCCGTAATAGTTACCGTCTCTGTCGGCTGCCCGATCTCAGCCGTGATATCGGCGGTTCTGGTACTGGCTGTTTCTACCGCGACGCGTTTTTGCTCAACGGTCTTGAACCCGGCGGCTTCAACCCTAAGCGTATAGGTACCCGGCGTGACGGCATTAAAGACGTACGCTCCATCATCGTTCGTTTTTGCCTTGCGCTCATCTTTAGTTCGTTCATTGATTAGGGTAACGCTTGCGTCTCTGATGATCGCTCCGGCGGGGTCCTGCACTGTGCCGCGCAAGGTGCCGCTACCGGTGGACTGTGCGCGTGTAACCAGCACACCACCCAGCATGGTTAAAGAAAACACAAAGACGGAAACGATTAGCGTCGCATAGAATTTGCGCATGTTCGGTAGGCTCATACTCTCCTCCGGTGGAGCGAAAAATTCGAAGTACCCAACGACTAAGGGTTGAGCGAAACTGCCGTCGTTTATTACGAAAGAGCAGGGACGAACTTCAGAGAAAGAAGCTCGGAAATCTTGTATTTCTTACTTGGAACCGGCAGGAGTTGCCAGTTCAACTGCGCTGCAAAATCTGACTTGGGGTTTGTTGCACGACCAGACAAAAGCCTTAATAATACCGGCTGAACTCTTTGTCAAGTCTTTTTTATAGCTGCCTAAGTTTTTCTTTAATGCGAATTAGTAGACCGATTGAAGTTGCAGTACCAACAACCTGAGGTAGGCAACAGCAATGCCGCGATTTGCTAATGCCCGGACTTTTGCACGGTCATGAGCAAAACCTCAGGAATTGCTAAAAATGACCGTTGAACCCATTGAAGGAATCCAAATTCTTAATCGAAATTTTTGGGAGTCTGTCCAAAAATCTAAATTAAGCGGGGACGACTGAGGCGAACTTGCGGGCGAGGACGAGACTCAGGGCGCCCATCAATCGTGTGTCGTCCCCAAGCGTCGAGGCAAAGACGGGAGCGGAAGGCAAACCACTGCAGAGAATGTTCTCGGCCACCGTGCTACGCAGCTCGTCGGATATCAACGGCCACGCGCGTGCGATGTCGCCGGCCAGGATCACGGCTTCGGGACTCAGGCCCTTCGTGAGATTTGAAATTCCCAAACCGAGGTAACGCGCTGTTTCGAGCAAAGCTTCCTTCGCCGCCTGATCGCGGGCGAAAGCGTTGTCGATGAGTTTGTTGAAGGTGATCTCGGAGTCCGTCACGCTCGGTCGCCGCTGTTTGTAACGAGCGAGTGTCGCACGTTCCGACGCGAAGGCTTCCCAACAGTGTTCACTGCCCGCCGCACACGCAACGGGAGCGCCGTTTCCGATCGTCATGTGACCAAATTCGCCTGCGGCTCCCGCCACTCCCTGGTACACCTGGCCGTCGAAAATAATTCCGGTGCCCAGACCTTCCTCGACCAGCACCAGAATAAAGTCGCGCACGTCGCGAATCTCCGGACGGCCCAACCACAACTCAGCCAGTGCGGCCGCGTTCGCGTCGTTATCGACTGTCACCGGAAGCCCGGTAGCTTCATGCAGATCGTTCGCGATGGCCCAATTGCGCCACTTGAAGTGCGGAATAAAGAGCGCGGTGCCGGTTTCAGGATCGACGAGTCCCGGCACGCAGGCGCCGATGCCTTCGACGTTCGGGTAAGTCTTGATGAACTTCTGGATGCATAAAAGCAATCGGCGATAGGCGACCGTCACATCGGGATTAGTTTCAAACACTTCTTTATCGACGACGCGCCCGACGAGATCGGCGACGGCAACAGTCGTTTGGGCCGTACCAACATCGGCGCCGATCGTCATGTAACCGGCAGCGCGCAGGCGCAGCAGGCTCGGTGGTCTACCTCCCGTCGATTCGCCTTCTGTTTCGTAAATCAGTCCCTGCGTTTTAAGTTCATCGACGATCAGCGAAACAGTGGATCGCTGCAATAACGTTTCGTGTGAGATCTCGGCGCGTGAGATTGGCTCCTTTTCACGCACGTAGTTGAGCACGATCTGACGATTGATGTAACGAATCGTATCCGCGCGAGCAACATTCGCTTTTTTGAGATTTATGCGTCGCACGACTTTGCCTCAAAGTGAGATTGCCACAAAAAGCACAAAAGACACAAAAATCTCGGCCCACGCCATTTGTGTGTTTTGTGCCTTTTTGGGGCTCAACGAGTATTGATGACGACGGAAGCGGGCGCGAGATTGTCTGAAGTTGCTTTCAAAACGATCCGGCCGGGTTTTTGTTTGGCTTGCACGATCGCCAGGGCCATGCCGCGAAATGCTTTCCGTTGTTTTCCCTTGAACGACTCGTGACTGGCCTGGTATCCGTTATCAACACCCGCAATCGATCCCTCGCCCGTCAATTCAAACTTGACAAGATTATCAGCCGAAGGCACCACCGTTCCATTCCGATCGACCACTTTGACGGTCACGAACGACAGGTCCACGCCATCAGCTTTGATTGCTTGCCGATCGGGAATCAGGACGATCCGCGCCGGTGCTTCAGCAGTGCGCACTTCCCGTGTGAGCACTACCCGACCGTTCTTACGCGAGACCGCTTTCAACACACCAGGCTCGAACGGCAATCGCCAGAACACCTGCATGTCGTCGCCCTGCTTACGTTTTGTACCTTGCGAACGCCCGTTCAAAAACAACTCAACCTCGTCGGCGTTGAAATACGTCACCACGTCAACTTTCTCACCCGCCTTCCAGTTCCAGTGCGGAAACAGGTGCAACACCGGCTTGCTGGTCCATTCGCTCTGGTACATGTAGTACGAGTCCTTCGGAAAGCCAGCCAGATCGATGATGCCGAAATACGAGCTGACCGCGGGCCACGGATACGGCGTTGGTTCACCGAGGTAGTCCCAACCGGTCCAGATAAACATGCCGGCGAAAAAGTCGTGCTTCTTGACGATCTTCCACGTCTCCTCGTGTGTCGAGCCCCACGGCGCGCTCGAGTTGTCGTAAGCGGAACACGTGAAATCAGGAGTTCCTTCTTTGAGAACTTCGTCCCATTTCCGGGGCCAGCGGCGAATCTGATCTGACGGCATGATGTAGCTGCTACGACTTTGAACCGCCGAAGTCGTCTCGGCGCCCAGTATCACACGACCCGGAAACATCTTTTGCAGTTCAGGAACTTTACCGTGATGGTAATTCGTGCCGACGATATCCAGATCGCCGTCAGTGATCACCTTGTTGTTCGTATCGACACCATTGGTTGCCGACGTGATCGGACGAGACTTATCAAGATTCCGTACTATAGCGACGAGCTCTCTGCTGATGCGGCCTCCTTCAGGATTCTGGTTCCACTGCTCCATCACTTCGTTGCCGATACTCCACATGATGATGCTGGGATGATTTCGATCGCGCAGCACCATGTCTTCGAGATCGCGTTTGTGCCACTCATCCCAGTCGAGGTGATAGTCAAAATTGGTTTTCTTTATCTTCCAGACGTCGAAGGCTTCATCCATCACGATGAAACCCATTTTGTCGGTCAACTCGAGCAACTCCGGTGCGGGCGGATTGTGTGAAGTGCGAATACCGTTGACGCCCATTTCCTTCAGCATCTCGAGCTGACGCTCGATGGCGCGCGTGTTGACGGCGGCGCCAAGCGAGCCCAGATCGTGATGATTGCAGACGCCGCGAATCTTGACGGGCTTGTCGTTCAGGAAGAAACCCTTGTTGACGTCGAAGCGAAACGTGCGAATGCCCAGCGGCGTCTCGTAGCGATCGACGACTCTTCCGCCTTGTTCCAGCTGCGACACGATCTTGTAAAGGTATGGTCGCTCGTCAGACCATAACACGGGCGACGAAACCTTCAGCGTTTGACTAACTTCCACATGGGCTTCGGCGTTCGCGCCTTTCTCAGTGCCTCGTGCGACTACTCTTCCGCTCGCATCCTGAATGATCGTAGTGAGATTTACCTGCGCCTTGTTTTGCGAGCTGTTATTCACTTTGGTTTTTATGACGACAGTGGCCGACTGACTGTTAACTTCGGGTGTGGTCCAGTACGTACCCCAGTGTCCGACGTGAACCGGATTGAGCGTGGTTAACCAAACATTCCGATAGATCCCGGAACCCGAGTACCAGCGTGAATTTGGCTGTTGTGAGTTGTCGACCTTAACCGCGATCAGGTTTTTGTTGGAGCCGTAGATCAAGTGTGGTGTCAGCTCATATTGAAAAGAGATGTAGCCGTAGGGACGTTTGCCGAGATAGTGACCGTTGATCCAGACCTCGCTGTTGCGATAGACGCCGTCAAACTCGATTAAGATCGATTTACCTTTTACGGTGAGAGGGACATGGAAGCTCTTGCGATACCAACCAATGCCGCCGGGCAGCGCTCCACCACCGGTTCCCGCAGGCGCCTTTTCACTGAACTCACCTTCGATACTCCAGTCGTGCGGCAGATCCAGTTGCCGCCACTGCGAATCGTTCAAGTCCATGTCTTGTCCACTCGTCACATCACCGAGCTGAAAACGCCAGTCCTGGTTGAAAACCACTCGTTTTCCCGGTCGCGAATTAGCGAAGCAAAGCGTTGCTGCACACAGGAGCAAACAAAAAGCGACTATGAGATTCTGGCTTCGATTCATTTTAGTAGCTCAGTCTTGGGACCGTATCTCTTTGGTTAATTGAGCCCGAGCGCTTTCAACAACTCCGGCTCTCGTTGCGCTTGTCCGTTAGCTTTATTGACGACCGCAAATCCGCCTGCATAGTCCCACATGGTCCAACCGATGCCGTTTTTCTCCAGGGCCAGGCGCATGTCAT
>JAICQI010000253.1 GCA_025937955.1 Pyrinomonadaceae bacterium | reverse complement strand
CGAAACTGAAGCGATGAAAGACGGCTCAGACGCAGTGGCTGATTGGCCCATCCTGAATGCGCTGCTAAACACGGCGAGTGGCGCGAGTTGGGTTTCGTTCCATCACGGCGGCGGTGTTGGGATTGGTTATTCGTTGCACGCAGGGCAGGTGTCGGTTGCGGATGGCACTGACGAGGCTGCGAAACGACTCAATCGTGTGTTGACGAACGATCCGGGACTGGGTGTCGCGCGCCACGTTGATGCGGGTTACGAAGAAGCGGAACGCACTGCGCGCGAGAAAGAGATCAGTATTCCTCTGCTGGGAGCTTGATTGCTTAACTTTGCTATAAACGTGGCCCGCGAGGCCGGCCATCTGCTGGTACAACGACTCGGCGTCGCGAAGATCACCAATAAGGGCGACATCAATCTTGTTACCGAAGCCGACATCGCCGCGGAAAATCTGATCATTGAGCGGATACGTTCTTACTATCCACAGCATGGAATTCTCGCCGAGGAATCAGGCGAAGCGATCCTCGTTGGTGGGAAGCGTAGCGAGTGGAAGTGGATCATCGATCCGCTCGACGGTACTACAAACTACGCGCACGGTTATCCGTGTTTCTGTGTTTCGATTGCGCTGGAGCAGGCCGGAGTGCTCGAGATCGGCGTGGTTTACGATCCGATGCGCGACGAGATGTTTGCCGCGGAACGTGGGCACGGCGCGACGCTCAACGATCGAAAGATACGCGTGTCAGAGATCGATGAGCTAAGTCGATCGATGTTGTGCACGGGTTTTCCATACAACGTTCGCGAACGAAGAGATTTCGCGCGTGACTTCACAAACTTCACGATGTACGCGCAGGCAGTCAGGCGCGATGGCTCGGCGGCGCTCGATCTTGCCTATGTAGCCTGTGGCCGATTCGACGGGTTCTGGGAAGACGGATTGAGCCCCTGGGACGTCGCAGCAGGGGCGCTATTGATCTCCGAAGCCGGCGGCAAAGTCACAAACTTCAAAGACGAACCCGTCGACATCTACAACGAACAATTCCTCGCCACCAACGGCCTCCTCCACGACGTGATGATGCGCCTGCTGACACGATAGATCGAGCCACAAAAAGGCACAAAAGACACAAAACTAAATAAGAGAAATTCTTGATTAAGAGAAATTCTTTATTGAGAGAAATTCTTGATTGGAGAGAAATTCTTTATTGAGAGAAATTCTTGATTGAGAGAAATTCTTGATTAAGAGAAATTCTTTATTAAGAGAAATTCTTGATTGAGAGAAATTCTTGATTGAGAGAAATTCTTGATTGAGAGAAATTCTTGATTAAGAGAAATTCTTTTTTGTGACTTTTGTGCCTTTTTGTGGCTAAAACTTTTTGTGGCTATAGCGCGGAGGCAATCACTTTCGCTAATTCCTCGCTTTCACGGCGCGCGCAGGCGCGGGTCTCTTCGTCCGGGCATTGCTCAGTGTGATAGAGCGGGTGGTAGGTCACAGTCACTTTTCCCAGCCGCGGAAAACGCCAGCCTCGTGGCCAGATGCGATTTCCGCCCTTGATCGTTACCGGCAGTATCGGCACCTGCGCCTCCAGCGCCAACCGCACCGCACCAGCTTTAAATCGTTCCAGCGAGCCCGCCTCGGTGCTGCGTCCGCCTTCCGGAAAGATCACCACCGCGCCACCATCACGCAGCCACTGCAACGAGCGACGAATCGCACCCGGATCGCTACCTTCAAGCGCCAGCGGCCACGCGCCAAACCACACCAAACATCTGCCAACGAGCGGCCAACGAAAAGCATCGCTCCACGCCAGATATCGCGTCGGTCGTTTGATGGGAACGGAAATCCAAAACGGATCGATGTACGTCTGATGATTGGCGGCGATGATCAGCCCGCCATCTGAAGGCACATTCTCCAAACCGTAAAATTCAATCTTCCACAACACGCGACTGAAGAACCCAACGATCGGCCTGAGTATCTCGAGCTGCCATTGCGGTAACATCGAGCCGCGAGCAAGTCGCCGTTCATCTTTCTTGACCGGAAATGTCCCGTTGTTACTACTCACGTGCTTTTATCTTACAACGGCCATTCCCTATCAATGAACTCGACATGAATTCTGGGAATGCCGTTCGCGCCGGTGCTGCGAGAGCGAATAGCCGCGTGCGCAGTAACGCCATACTGCTCGCCGATCAAACGAATGAAACGCCCCTCCGGTATTTGCAGCGTCGTAAAAATTGTTGCTCCTTTGGCGCTGATTTCTTCAGTCACTGATTGTTCGCTCTCAACTACCTCACCGTTAGTATCGATCACTTCCACTCGCATATCGACAGCAATGTTGTGCCGTGTACAAGCACGCTGGTCTGCGAATGGCGTCAGCAGATCCTCAGGATTAGTCTCTTCATTAAAAGTGTTGGTGGCAATGTCATAACGCTTCCATGGTTCCTTTTCATAACTTTTCGGCGGACGTTTTCCAATGAAGGCTACGCCGACGTCAAAGAGCCCGCGGTCGCCGGACATAGACGGTCGCATGTGGCGAACGATGGCCCAGATCCGATATTGGTCTTCAAGATGATCAAACACGCGCAACTGGCGCGGCATCGGGATGGTCATGAATAGCAAGCGACCTTTTTCGGTCGGGTGCTTGAGCGTGAAAGCCGCGCCAAACGGAGTCACGTTAACGAGCCGCGTCATCTCGGTCCACTCGAAAGTCGGCGTTTCACGACCCTGGACGCGCACCGGTAAACGCAGCGCGAGCCGCTCACGAATCCGTTTCCAATTTCGCTGTTCACTCATGGGAGCCGACGACCGTGTGGAGCGTTTGAAAAGCGTCGGGAGTGGTTACACGAAGCTATTGATTTTATTAGAGTTTTCGCCTATTTCGCGTTTGCCAAACGACCGCAAAAAAGGCTAAAATACAGTCCGTTTTGATAGAGATGTTCACCCGTTTTTTCTTCCCCAAAAACGCCAAACTCAACCTCGGTATCTCTTCACCAGGGGCCGGACTGCGTGGCGGATTGTACTGGAAAGGCTTTTAGATGGAAACAACTTCTGAACGCAATCATATAAACATCGAAGACGAGATGCGGCGGTCGTATCTCGACTACGCGATGTCAGTCATCATTGGCCGCGCGTTGCCGGATGTTCGCGATGGGTTGAAACCGGTCCACCGGCGCGTGCTATGGGCCATGCACGAGCTCGGCAACACTTACAACAAGCCTTACAAGAAGAGCGCGCGCATCGTCGGCGACGTGATCGGTAAGTATCACCCGCACGGCGATATGCCGGTCTACGACACGATCGTGCGTTTGGCCCAGGACTTTTCGATGCGTTATCCGTTGATCGACGGTCAGGGCAACTTCGGATCGGTCGACGGCGATGCAGCGGCGGCGATGCGTTACACCGAAATACGCATGGCGCGTTTGACGAATGAAGTTCTCTCCGACATCGAGAAAGAGACCGTTGTATTTCAACCAAACTACGACGAGTCGCTGAGTGAACCGACAGTCTTACCGGCGCGAATTCCGAGCCTCTTGATCAACGGTTCTGACGGAATCGCGGTCGGCATGGCCACCAAGATCCCGCCGCACAATCTCACTGAAATCGTCGATGCGACTTTGGCGTTGTTGAAAGATCCCGAAGTCACTGTAAAAGATCTGACGAAGATCGTAACTGGTCCGGATTTTCCGACCGGGGGATTTATCTACGGACGTGAAGAGATCAGAAAATCGTACGAAGAAGGTCGCGGCGTTTTGCAGTTGCGCGCGCGCGCCGGCATCGATCGCATCGGACGCGGCGCACAGGAACGCGACGCGATCGTGATCACCGAAATACCGTTCCAAGTCAACAAAGCGCGTTTGCTCGAGCGCATCGCCGAGTTGATCAACGAGAAGAAGGTCGACGGTGTTTCGGATCTGCGCGATGAGTCAGACCGCACTGGTATGCGCATCGTCGTCGAGTTGAAACGCGATGCGGTGCCGCAAGTCGTGCTCAATAAGCTCTATAAGCTAACGCCGATGCAGTCGTCTTTTGGCGTCATCAACCTCGCAATCGTCAACGGGCAACCGCGTGTTCTGAACCTCAAGCAGATGCTCGAGGCGTTCATCGAGTTTCGCCGGGAAGTGGTCCGCAAGCGGACTGAGTACGAGCTTCGCAAGGCTCGCGCCCGCGCGCACATTCTCGAAGGACTCACGAAGGCGATCGACGCGCTCGACTACATCGTCACGCTGATTCGCAACTCGCGCTCGGTCGATGAAGCTCGCCAGTGGCTGATGGGCCATTTGCAGACTACGAGCGAGGTAAAGACCTGGAAAGGTGTTCCTTCGGACGTCCAGCTCAAGACGTATCTCGCCCGGCTTCAGAAGGCGATGGAGACCCTCGCTTTTTCTGAGATTCAGGCCCAGGCGATTCTCGACCTTCAGTTGCGCAGGATTTCGGCGCTCGAACGCCAGAAAATCACCGACGAGTACGAACAGATCATCAAGCTCATCGCCGAGCTTGAAGAGATTCTCGGCAACGAGAGATCGCTGCGACGAGTGATCGCGAAAGAGCTCGAGGAGGTCAAGAAAGACTTCGGCGACGAGCGTCGCACGGAGATTGTTGACGAAGGCGTCGAGCTTTCAATCGAAGACTTGATCGCCGACGAAGACGTAGCCATCACCGTCACGAATAGTGGTTACATCAAGCGCACGCCGATCACGACTTATTCGCGCCAGGGACGCGGCGGTAAAGGTCGCTTCGGTGCTGCCGCGAAGAACGGCGACTTCGTCGAGCATTTGTTCATCGCTTCGACGCATGCCTACCTGATGATCTTCACGGACGATGGCATGGTCTACAAGATAAAAGTTCACGAAGTGCCGGATGCGGCGGCCTCGGCCCGCGGCAAGGCAGTCGTGAACCTCATCAACATACCAAGCGATCGAAAGCTCGCAGGCGTGGTGCCGGTGCGCGAATTTTCCGAGGGCCGTTACGTGGTGATGGTCACGCGCAAGGGCGTGATCAAGAAGACGTCACTCGCTGACTTCCAGAACATTCGCACCAACGGCATCATCGCGATCAACGTCGATGAAGGTGATCGGCTGCTTGATGTCATTCTTACCGACGGCACGAAGCGCATCTTCATCGCCACGCATAACGGTCTCGCCATTCGCTTCGACGAGAAGAACGCGAGACCGATGGGACGAGCGACCCGCGGTACCCGCGGCATCGAATTGCGTCAGGACGATTTTGTCGTCTCGGTCTGCGCCGTATCAGCGGAAGACAAGGAAAGGATGCTCTCCGTTTCCGAGCAGGGTTACGGCAAGCAGACTCCGATCACGACTTATCGTTTGCAATCGCGTGGTGGTAAAGGTGTCATCAACATGAAGACGACTGACAAGACCGGCAAGGTGGTCGCGGTGTTTCCGGTTGAAGACGAGTCGGAGATCATGATCATCACGCAACAAGGAAAACTGATCCGCCTCGAAGCCGGCGATATCCGCAAGACCGGCCGCAGCGCTCAAGGTGTGCGTCTGATCAAGACCGATCAGGGCGACAAGGTTACCAGTGCCTCGCTGGTCGAAGCCGCCGCGGAAGAGGAGACTGAAACCACGGATATAAACGGATAATTCTTACACGGATGAACACGGATCGATCCGTATTCATCCGTGTCTTAACCTATCCGTGAAAATCTGCGGCTCCTACCCATTCTTCTTCGCCACTCTCGTAGACTTCTTTTTTCCAGATGGGTACGGTGCGTTTGAGTTCTTTGATGGTCCACTCGCAGGCCTGGAAGGCGGCCTGGCGGTGTGGGGCGCTGGCGGCGATCACGACGCTGGTTTCGCCGATCTCCAGTCGCCCGGTGCGATGCACGATCCCGAGATGAGCGATATCGAATTTCTGGTGAGCCTCGACGCCAAGACGTTGCATCTCCGTCAACGCCATCGCGTCGTAAGCTTCGTAAACCAGGTATAACGTTCGTTTCCCCTTGGTCCATTCGCGTGCGTAGCCGTCAAGTGTTACCGTGGCGCCACACTCAGGCAGCACGACTCGTCTCGCCACCATCCCGACGTCGATCGGCTCAGTCGTCAACTCAAAGAAGTCGTGCGAGCCTCCACTCACCGGCGGAAACACCGCCAGTTCGTCATTCTCTTTCAAAACCGTGTCCGGCGTGGCGTACTCCTGGTTCACCGCAAACAGTAACGATCGTCCGAAGCGTTCGAGCTGAGAAAACCTCTCGACCAAACTTTGAAAAGCGCTGCTAACCGTCGCCGGTGCTTCAAGCGAAAGATCGAGTGGATTCGCATCAACCACATCTCGCGCGGCGCCAAAAAACAGCACCCGAATACTCACCTTATTCGTCATTCATCTCGATCTTTCTGCCGCCGTGTCCGTTACTCTTCGCCAACTCGTGTATTCGCGCGCGCTCTTCGTAACTGGTGACCGCGATGTTCAGCATCGCCCGCAGTCGTTTTAAACGTTCCGAAGTCGAGCGCAGCTCGAGCATTTCCTGTTTTACGTCAGCGTCGATCTCCATCGCCGCCGCAACCAGAAACGATAGACGCTGCGGCTCGGTGTCAGAGATGTCAGGCAGGATGGCGCGCTCGTCGTTGATTGTGCGCACGGCTTGCGCGATACGCGTGAACGTTTCTGCTACTTCTTTCGCAGGCGGCGCGAGGAGTTCTTCGTCTTCTTCGTCGTCCTCAAAATAGCTGACCTGCGCCACCAGGTAAGGATCGCCACGCTCGATATACGACTCGATGCGATATCGAATCACTCCGAGCGTCAGTATGTTTGAACGACCGTCAGCGAAAGTTTGTGTCTCGGTGACTTCGGCGACACAGCCCACGTGGCCCGCCGGCGGAACTTCATTTTCGGTATTGGTTGGATCGAAGTAAGCAAGACCAAAGAGATTGTTTGCGAGCCCGATGTCCAGCAGCATTTGCCGGTAGCGCGGCTCAAAGATATGCAGCGGCAACGGCACTCCGGGAAACAGGACCACCGGCAAGGGAAAGAGTGGCAGCTCGTGGAGCCCACGCACTTTGTCGGATGCTTCGCTCATTTGCGACTTGGTTCGGGAGGATTATGGCAGAGCGGCGAGCAGAAGTCAGTTTGAGAAGCAAAATAATGACCCCCGCGTTCGTGTTGGGCAACGTCCAGCGGGGGCCCTCGAGCACACCGGCCGATGAAGAGGGTTTCATCTCCGGTGTTTGACGGACGTCAAAGGGAGTGACGTCCGGATCTGTCAAAGTCAAAGAATGTGAGCGAACAACTCCAGCCTATGCAGAGGCGTCAACTTGCAAATACTTGCCAGCATGTCGGCGAGCTCGAAGGGCTTAGCGAAAAAGCCGTCGGCGCCGGAGGCGAGGCACTGCCTGCGCACTTCTGTTTCGGTATTGGAACTCATGATCAAAACTCGCGAGTTCGACAAATGACCTTTGATGTACTCCAGCAATCGCAGCCCACTCGCGGGCGAATCTTTGTCCGGCGGCATGTGCAAATCGAGTATGGAAATATCAGGTTTATAAAACATCGCGCGCCGGATAGCCGTCTGCATGTCGTTTGCGGTCACGACGTCGTATTCGTCACACAGCGTCCAATAGAGCTGTTGCGTGATGGTCGAATCGTCGTCAACTATTAAAATCCTGGGCTTCATTGAGGGAGCTTCCCTGCCTTCCGGGCTTAACCTTGAGCAAGGCCCGTACCGTGATGACGAACACAGAAAACAGGGCGGATTTCGATTTTGCGTGTCGACTGCTGTGAACACCTCGGGGGCGAGGCGTCTACAAAAGGTAACACCGGATAAGCGCAGATCTGTGTAAATCGATTTACACAGATCTGCGTTTATCCGTGGCTTTATTGTGGTGGTTTGATTGGTTTCGGGGGTGGTGGCGG
>JAICQI010000465.1 GCA_025937955.1 Pyrinomonadaceae bacterium | reverse complement strand
GGACGTATGGAGAAGTCGCGCGGCTCTCGAATCAAACCGGCAATGCGTTACGCGAGTCAGGCGCGAATATTGAAGATCGTGTGCTAATGGTTTTGCCTGACTGTCCGGAGTTTGTTTGGACGTGGTTTGGAGCTGCGCGCACCGGGTCGGTGATCACGATGGTGAATCCGCTGCTGCCGGTTGCGGATTATGAGTATTACCTCGATTACACGCGCGCGAAAGTCGCGGTTGTGCATCAGTCAGTGTTGCCGGTGTTTGCTGAGGCTGCCGCGAGTGCGCGCTATCTGCGAGGCGTGTTGGTTGTAGGTGAATCAGAGCTGCCGCAAACGGGTAAGACGCGCTGGCTTGGCTTCAATAAAATCGTGAATGCTGCTTCAGAAGAATGTTCACCAGCGGACACGCGTCGCGACGACATCGCGATCTGGTTGTTCACGTCCGGCTCGACGGGCCATCCGAAAGGCGCAGTCCATTTGCAGCACGACTTGCCTTTCAACACCGAAGTATTTGCAAAAGTGACGATGGGGGTCCACGCGGACGACCTTACCGTTTCCGTGCCGAAGCTGTTCTTCGGTTACGCGACCGGCACCAATCTGCTGTTTCCCTTCGCGGTTGGCGGGGCAACGGCGCTTTTCGCCGAACGCTCGACCGCGGAAAAGATGTTTGAAGTGATCAAGCGCTACCGGCCGACAATCCTCACGACCGTGCCTACCATGATCAATTCGATGCTGAACGTGCCGGGAGCTACAGCAGAGGATGTCTCCAGCTTGCGATTCTGTTATTCGGCGGGCGAGGCGTTGCCGAAGGAGCTTTACGAACGTTGGATGAACGCGTTTGGAGTGGACATCTGCGACGGCATCGGCTCCGCTGAGATGTTTCATATCTACATCACAAATCGTCCCGGCGACATCAAGCCGGGCAGTCTCGGTCGCATCGTGGATGGTTACGAGGCCCGCATTGTCGATGCTGACGGCAAGGAAGTTCCGACGGGCGAGATGGGGACGCTGAAGATCAAAGGCGACTCAGCGGCGCTCTGCTACTGGAACGCGCACGAGAAATCGAAAGAGACGTTTGCTGGCGACTGGTGTACGACGGGTGACCAGTTTCACATTGATGAGAATGATTATTACTGGTATCACGGTCGCACTGACGACATGCTGAAGGTCTCAGGCGTGTACGTAGCGCCAGCCGAGATTGAGAACTGTTTGTTACAGCACGAGGCGGTGCTGGAGTGTGCAGTCGTTGGTCACGAATCGGATGGCCTGGTGAAACCGAAAGCGTTTGTTGTGCTGCGTGAAGGTTTTTATCGTGGCGATCAACTCGCCGAAGAAATCAAAAAGTTCGTCAAAGACAACATCGCAATCTACAAATACCCGCGCTGGGTCGAATTCGTCGACTCCCTTCCCAAAAACGATCGCGGCAAGATCGATCGCAAAAAGCTTAAAACTTAGCCGCAAAAAGGCACAAAAGGCACAAAATGATTTGTTCTATCCAACAATCATTTTGTGCCTTTTGTGCCTTTTTGCGGCTAACGTCTTCGTTCGAGGTCGTAATCTCGGAGGCGTCGATAGAGTGTGGATGGAGAGATGCCGAGGATCTCGGCGGTCTTGCCTCTGTGCCAGCCGGTCTGTTCCAGCGCGGCGAGAATCTGCTGGCGCTCGACTTCTCTGAGCGATCCAGGTGCTGACGAAGCTGCCGCCGGAACTAGCGCCTCACCATTAACTGCGGGTGCAACGCCCTGCTGCACAGGCACTGCGACAACTGGCCGCGTCACTTCAGGCGGAAGCTCCGAAAGCGTAATCCTGCCATTGTTCGAAAGAATCACTGCGCGTTCCAGACAATTCTTCAACTGCCGTACATTGCCCGGCCAGGTATACGCACGCAACGCTGTAAACGCCTCGTCAGTAAGTTCCGGCGGATGAGTGCCGGCGATATTTTTCAGCAGGTAACGTGCCAGCGGCTCGATGTCTTCCGGTCGCTCCCGCAGCGGCGCGAGACTAATCTGAAACCCGTTAATCCGGTAAAGCAGATCCGATCTGAACACGCCATCATTAACCACCGTATCGAGGTTTCGATTCGTCGCCGCGACGATGCGCACGTTGACTTCAACTTTCCTCACGCCGCCAACTCTGAAAAACGTGCGTGTCTCAATCGCACGCAAAAGCTTCGCCTGCAACTGCGCCGGCAACTCCGTGACCTCGTCGAGGAAAAGCGTGCCTCCGTCCGCGAGCTCGATTAGACCAAGCTTCCTGCCTTTCGCTCCCGAAAACGCTCCCGCCTCATACCCAAACAATTCCGACTCGAGCAACGACTCCTGAAACGCAGCGCAGTTCAGATCGACAAAGGACGCTTCCGCACGACTCGAAAGCCTGTGAATCGCATGGGCCACCAACTCTTTTCCCGTCCCGGATTCGCCGGTGATCAATACCGACGCCTCCGACGGCGCCACACGTTCAATCAAACGTATCGCTTCCTTCATCAATTCCGACACGGAAACGATCTCCGGCAGCGCAGACTGCCTTGCCAGTTGCTCACGCAGCCGGACGTTGTCCACGCGCAGCTTGCGCTTGTCCGCAGCCTGCTTCACGCGAACGTCGAGCTCAGTAATGCTGTAAGGCTTTGTGAGGTAATCGTAAGCGCCGAGCTTCATTGCCTCGACGGCAGTCTCGACTGTCGCCTGGCCCGTCAACATGATCACCTCAGGTGGATTGGGCCGTTGATACACGCGCCGCAATAGCTCCATGCCGTCCATGCGCGGCATGTTGATATCACACAGCAGCACATCGACGTTGCTCTCTTCGAGCTTGCGAAGCGCGGCTTCACCATCAGGCGCCGCCTGCACGCGATAGCCCAGCCTTTCCAATTCCTTTTGCAGGACCAGCCTCAGGTTGGCCTCATCTTCTGCGATCAGAATTCGTGCCTGCTGTTGCTCGCTCAAACTGTCTGTTCCTCGCTTAGCTTGACTGCGGAGAGAGTGATCGTGAAAGTTGTTCCCGCTCCCACGGTCGATTGCACGTCAAGAGTGCCGCCATGCTCCGTTAAGATACCATAACATACGGCCAGTCCGAGCCCTGTTCCTCGTCCGATTTCCTTCGTCGTGAAAAACGGTTCGAAGATCTTGGCGAGATTCTCGGTTGGAATACCCACGCCGTTGTCGCTGACTTCAACCACCACCTTGTCGTCCTCGTTACGGCCCACGATTGTTAACTCGCCGCTATCGCCCATCGCATCCAGCGCATTAGTCGCCAGCGCAATGACCGCTTGTTGTAACTGGCCCGGGTCGCCGGAAACAGGCTGCAGGTCGTGCGCGATTTCGACTTTGAAGAAAACGTCCGGACTGCGCTTCTGGTGCGAAAGCAGGCGCACCGCCGATCGAATCACGTCGGCGAGGTTGATCGTCACGTGGGCTGAGTTGCGAGTGCGACTGAAATCCAGCAGGCCCATCGTGATGCTCTTGCAGCGGAACGCTTCACTGCGAATCAGGCCCAGGTACTCACGCAAATCTTCGAGTGCCGCTGAACCTTCAAACGCGCCTTCATTCACGCGCGCTTCGAGCGACTCAGCGCAGGCGGAGATGGTTGCAAGCGGATTGTTGATTTCGTGTACCACGCCTGCCGCGAGGCGTCCGACCGCGGCGAGTTTTTCCGCGCGGGCGATGGCGCGATTTGCTTCCACGCGATCGGTGATTTCCTCGCCGACAGTAATGACATGCGTGACTTGTCCGCTGTTATCTGCCCACATCGGGATCTTGCTGATGACCCAGTGGCGGATGTCGCCTTTTGGCGATGGTGTTTCCTGCTCAATGCGTTCGATCTCTCCGCTCTCGAACACACGCGCGAACTCCTCGGCCAACACGTCGCGTGGCTGGCGCGTAAGCACGTTGAAAACATTCTTGCCGAGCACCGAGCCACGTGGGATACCGAGCTCGCCGAGTTCGCGGTTGCGGTTCCACGCCACTACTCGATACTCGCGATCGATCGCGTAAAGCGACAACGGCAAGCTATCGACAATCGCTTCAATGAACCTGCGCTGCGCTTCAGTTTCCGCGGTCTGTTTCTCGACTTCCCTGGCCAGGCTCACTGACGTTTCGCGCGCCGCTTGATAGAGGGAACAGATGTGCGCCGCGAGTGATGTCTGCTGCGCCGCGGCTTCGATCAAACGTCTTTCTGTCTCGCCACACTGTTCACGCAGATCGAAGGCGACAATCAGCGCGCCTTTTGAGCGGCCGGCAAAGCGAAATGGCGACACGTACTCCGCGGCGTGAAGATCGTCACGCAAGAGAAACAAACTCTTTTCAGTGATAAATAAAGGGTTGACCGATTCTCCCGACCGCAACCATTCCTGAAGCGCCGTGGTGTTCAGTAGCGAAGGGTCGTCGGCAGCGCCTTCGCGATCGAAAACACATAGTGCGTGTTTGTCTTTACCGACGGTGACGTACGCCGCGCACAGCGCTGCGTCGATCGCTTCGTAAGTCGCACCGGCAACACGCCGGACCAACTGCTCGGGTTCGAGAGCGCGCAAAAGTCCGCGACCGATGTCCGACAAAAACCTGAGCTCGCGATTACTGCCGATCAACGCCCACTCGCGTTGCGACGTGCGCACATGCAGACTGACGCGCGACAAGAGCTCGCCCGGAGTTGAAGGCTTGGTGATGTAGTCGTCGGCGCCTGCTGTGAAGGCCTGCACCTTGCGCGCCTCGTCGTCGCTTTCCGACAGCGCAATGATCGGCAATTTGCTCGTGGTCGGTTGAGCGCGCAGCAGCTTGCAGAGTGCCAGCCCGTCGACACCCGGCATTTCGAGGTCCAGCGCAACCAGATCGCAACGCACGCCCTTCAGCACGCGAAGGGCGGAGGCAGCTTCGGTAGCAGTTACAACACGATACTGAGCAGTCTCGAAGATCTCGCGGAGCCTTTCGCGGGCAGCCGCGTCGTCGTCAACTATTAGGAGTGTTGCGTTGTGATTTTCGGCGGGAGCAACCATGCTTTCAACCAATTTGATTGAAAGCGATGAGCTAGGAATATGTCAATACTTTTGAACCGCAGGCTAAAGATCACTGTAGCGTTGTGACTTGATCCGGGTCTTGGTCAGAAATTAGCCGAGAAACACGGTGGTTCGACTTCACCCGGTACATCTCGTTATCGGCTGCGACGACCAGTTGGTCCAGGGTTTCGCCGTTGATGCCGAAGGTTGCCGTGCCGACGCTGATGCCG
>JAICQI010000698.1 GCA_025937955.1 Pyrinomonadaceae bacterium | reverse complement strand
ATCACGCCGAGCTCTTCGTAGAGCTCGGGACCGACGGCGTTCTGTCCGCCTTCGCCAAACGTAGAGAAGAGCGAGACGGTGTGAATGCCGTACTTGCGGCGCAGAATTGTTAGTGTGCTACCGTCTTCGTCGTCCGGGTGCGCGGCGACACACATCACAGTCCAGGGACTGGTGAGATCGAGCAAAGCCTGATGGACGTCGGCCTTGTCAGGCTCCGAATGCACTGGCGGAACAATCGCCAACAGTGCGATGAGAAAAACCAGCCACAGATTACGCAGATTACGCAGATTCATCCTCAATTTAACCCCGCAAACGTTCCAGCCGTCCGGCGACGACCATGCTGATGGAAATGATGACAATCAAAACGACTCCGTACGCCGCCGCCGCTCCCAGATTGAAGTCTCGTAACTCAGATGCGATGGCGATTGAGATCGGTCTATTCGCCGGCACAAACACCAGCACTGAAGCAACATATTCGCCTAACGCGATCACAAACGCCAGCAGGGTTCCCGCGACCGCGCCCGGCCACACGAGGGGCAACGTCACGCGCGTAAATCTCTGCCACGCACGCGCGCCAAGTGAGCCGGCTGCTTCCTCCAGCGACGGATCGAGTTGCTCCACGCTCGCTTGAAGCGCGCGTACGACCAGCGGCATAAACCTCAGGAAATAGACAACCGGCAGGATCCAGAACGTTCCCACCAGTATGAAAGAACCCAGCAACAGGCTCGGTTGCCCATACGCCTCCGCTACCGAAACCGCTACGACAGTTCCCGGCAGTGCCCATGGAACCAGCACCAGCAGCGACAACAGCCGCCGCCATCCCTCTCCAAACACTTTCGACCTGCCTGTCTGTCGCCGCAGCAACATGACCACACAGAAGCTCCACAGCATGGCCGCCAGTGCGGCAATCACCGACATCGTGACGCTGTTAAAGAAGACCTCCGCCGCGTACGGATCGCCGAAGAGTCGCTGGTAATTCGCCACCGTGTAGGCAGCAGGAAATGTCTGCGTCGTCCACGATCCTTCCTGCGCAAAACTGACTAATACCAACGTTGCCACGGGCAGGATCAAAACGATTGCAAAGATCACGGCAGCAACCGTAGCGAGCACACGCGCGGCGCCGCTGCCGATGCTCGCGCGACGTCGTGGCGCGCCCTTCATCGCTGCGGCTGCGAATTTTCTCGTTCCTTCGTAACGTTGAAAAACGATCAGCGCTCCCAGTGAGATGATGGCGAGTATCACTGTCTCGGTCACCGCCAAGGTGAAATCACCGCGTTGTCGCGCCCTGAAGATCTCAAGCGTCAACACGCGTACATCTCCGCCAAACAACAACGGCGCGCTGAACGAAGCCATGGAAGTCATGAATGTCAGTAGTGCTGCGGCAAGTAGCGATGGTGTGAGTTGTGGAAGCAGGACGCGCCTGATAACAGTAAACTTCGATGCTCCCAAACCTCGCGCTGCCTCGGCGAGGCTCGCGTCGATCCTGCGCAAACCCGCACCTGTCAGCACGTAGAAAAACGGATACATCGTGTAAGTGTGAAAGAGGAGGATGGCAGGCCAGCCACGCAGGCGCCATGGCGGATTTTGCAGCCCGAAAAGATTCTGTATGCCATGAGCCAGAATGCCGGATTCGCCGCAAAGAAAGATGAAAGCCACCGTGCCGACAAGTGGCGGCAAAACCAGCGGCAAGGCAGCGAGCGCAGCGAATAGCCGGCGTCCGGGAAACGTGTAACGTTCGAAAAGAAACGCCAGCGGCACGCCCACAAGTGCACAGAACAAAACCGTGCCGATCGAAAGTCCGACGCTGCTGACGATCGCTTCAATCACGATCCCCTGTGAGAGGATTTCGCGATAGTTGGCGAGCGTCCAACTTCCCTCCCGTTGAAACGAGCTGATTACCACTGAGATGTTTGGATAAATAACCCCGTAGATGAGAATGATCGCGGTGATTAGAAGTAAAGCTACAGATCTTCGATCCGTCTTCATCCGTGTTAATCCGTGTTCCTAAGAAGCTTAAGATAGTGCGGCGGGAGAATCACATTGCACTGCTGATTCACCGTGAGGCCCTCGGTGCTTAATACCAGTGCTTCGAGCAACAAGCCGTTCGCATCTAAGCGCACCGTTGAAGTCGCACCGGCGAAGACAATCTCACGAACGCTTGCACGCAGAGAATTTTCCGCAGCGCCGTTGATCTGAACGTGCTCGGGTCGAATCGCGAGATAGACAGGTTTGTTGAGCGGCGCTAGATCTTCGTGTTTGACCGCCAGCTGCAGCGTGTGTCCACCTTCCAACGTCTTGAACTCACCCGCGCTGGTTTTGCTGGAGCTCAAACGCATCACCTGAATCAGATTGTTTCGTCCGAGAAAACTTGCGACCGAGATTTCCGCGGGCTGTTCGTAAAGCTCGCGTGGACGTCCGGTCTGCTTGAGCTTTCCACCAACCATCACGCTGATCCGATCGCAGAGCGCGAATGCTTCTTCCTGATCGTGTGTGACGTAAACCGCGGTCAAACCCAGACGCGTCACGAGCTCGCGCAGCTCGCTGCGAGTTGCTTCACGGAGCGACACGTCGAGGTTCGAGAGTGGCTCGTCAAACAACAACAGCGCGGGCTCGATCGCGATCGCGCGCGCGATGGCGACTCGTTGCTGCTGGCCGCCGGAGAGTTCGTCAACAGCGCGCTTGCCGTAACCGGGAAGTTGGACCAGCTCGAGCGCGCTGTTAACGCGCTCGGTCATTTCCGCCTTGGTTTGATTACGGGCCCGAAGTCCGAACGCGACGTTTTCAAACACGTTCAGGTGAGGGAAGAGCGCGTAGTTTTGAAAGACCATGCCGAAGCCACGACGCTCGGGTGGCAGGTAAGTAATGTCAGCGCCTTGAAACTCGATCGCTCCGGAGTCGGGCCGCTCGAGCCCGGCGATCATGCGCAACGTGGTTGTCTTGCCACACCCTGATGGTCCAAGCAGCCCAAAGAACTCGCCTCGATTGACGTCGAGAGAGACGCCGGCGACTGCTCGCGTCGATCCAAAAGTGCGGGAAACGTTCTTTAGAGACAGAAACATCAGTTGTAGGGGTGGCCCTCCGTGGCCACCCCAGGTTTTGCGCTTTCAACGCTGGGTGGCCACGTAGGGCCACCCCTACGAAGCTGTCTAACGTCGACCGCGGATCTCAGTGTCCCAGTATCTTAACCAATCGTTGCCGTTCTTGCGCAAGAGGTCCCAGTCTAAAGGCAGGCGCGTGAAGGGTTCGTTCATCCAGCCCGGCAGTTGCGAACGGTCCAGATCCGTGCGCACTGGAATGCGGTAATACTTTTGCGCCGCGTAGGTCAAACTCTCCGGCGTCGTGACAAACTCGTAGAACCGTTTCGCTTCTTCCTGGTTTGGTCCACCACGAACGATCGCGATGCCGTCGATGATTACGGGTGTGCCGCTGCGCGGAACGGAGTAATCCACGGGAAAGTTTTTCTGCTCTTTGAACAGACGGACATCGGGCATGTCCCAAAGTGTCACCAATCCTTCGCGACGCCCGATTTTTTGCATCAGAAGCGTTCCGTCCGCGGTGTACTCCTTGACGTTTGCGTCGAGCTTGCGGAGCCACTCGTAACCT
>JAICQI010000425.1 GCA_025937955.1 Pyrinomonadaceae bacterium | reverse complement strand
TTTGTATCTTTGGTGGGGCGGCACTCGGGGCCCGCCCATGTTTCTTACCACCCATCTATTCCCGAGCGGGGCGCCCCCGGTGGCCCGACCCTACAAATTATAGAACTCGCGCGCTGGTTTCAACGGGCGAAGCATCCAGTAGGGACGGCGGGTGCCATCCGGTGAATATTGATCAGCCGGGCGCGTCATTGCCAGCCACTTCTTGTACACCTCGCGCGACTTCTGCGTATCGACAAAAATATCACCCGGCCGATCGCCCGGCTCGGCAACGCGCACGCGCACCGCCTGGTGCCAGCAGTGCATTCCGGAAATCGGATCGGGATGCACTGGAAACGTCATGTTCTGGTGAACGCCGGCGTCTTTCCACCAGATGCGCAGCGTGTCAGGATCGTCCGACTGGTAAGGCTCGATCCCTTTTTCGCGTTTCAAACTCCATTGCGTTCCCTCGTGGTCCAACTTCACCGTTGCCATCAACTGTCGCTGGCCTTCGTCCGTCAGTTTCCAGCGGCCCATGTGATGACTACACGCCACGATGCCCGGTCGAATTCCTTCCGTCACCCACGCAGCCACGACGTAGTAACCGATCTCAGTTTCAACACGAACCAGATCGCCGGTCCGGATGCCGAGCTTCGCCGCGTGCGTCGGGTGAATCCAGAGCGGATTGGTGTGAGCGATCTCGTCGAGCCACTTCGCGTTGGCGCTGCGCGTGTGAATCTGAACCGCAAGCCGGAATGTTGAGATCAGAATCGTCTGATCTTCCTCGAGATTGTCTTTGTGAACGTGACTCTTGAAGTAAACCGGTATCGCGAGCTCGGGCCAGCCCCAACTGCTCAACGTCGATGAGTAAAACTCGAGGCGTCCACTCGGCGTCGGAAACCCACGCCTGATAGTTCCATCGACGTTGACGCCGACTAAGCGACGCCCGTCGTCATCGCCATCGGGCAGCGGCAGCGGGACGATGTTTGGCCCAGCCGGTTTTGCCGCGCGTGTAAAGACTCGCCCGATCGTGTCTTCACGCACGTCGTCCAACTCTTCCGCGGGAACGACCTCTTCGTAAATCCTTCCGATCTTGTCCTTCACTTCAAACGCGCCGTAGCGACGCATGAATTCGAGCGGGGTCAAATTCTCTGCTGCGGCTCGTTCCGGCAGGCCGGGAACGGAGTTGTCAAAGATCCATTCGTAATACTCATCAATGCCAAGACGCGTTCCAGGATTTTTCTTCGACTCGGCGTATTGTCGAATGCCAAGAGTGCCGTCGGGATCGATGCGCCACGTCAGCTCCAGCCAGAATTCGTTCTCTTCCCACACTTCGCCCGGATTCACCTCGCGCGTGTCGTCAACTGTTTCGCCCGCGCGCTGGCGAAGAGCTTTCATCACCGGCTGTCGAAAACCGAGCCACTGCGAATCGTGTGTTTCGTAAGAATGAAGATCGTGACGCTCTGAACCGACTCCCATCGGCAAAACGTAATCGGCGTAATATGAAGTTTCATTCCACGTTGGCGTGAGCGCGACGTAGCAACCGACGAGATCCGGATCGGTCAACATCTCGATCCATGAAAAACCATCGGGGTTGGTCCATACGGGGTTGTAAACGCGCGTGAAGTAAACGTCGAGTTTGGCGCGGCCGTCTTTTAGAAAGTGCGGCAGCAGAAACGACATTTCGTTCATCGACAACGGATACTCGCGCGGCCACGTGGTCTCGTTCCACATGTTCGGATGTGGCGGCGTATAGATCGGTCTCGGCACAAACTTGTTCCACGCATTCGGATACACGCCACCTTCAGTTGCAATCGCTCCAAGCAATGCATTCAACATAAAGAGACAGCGCGCGACCGCCCATCCGCCGCTGACTCCCGACGCCACGCTCCTCCAGTTGTGCGTCGAAAATTGCGTACCGGCCGTTGCAACCAGCTTCGCAATCTCTTCAATCGTTTTTGCCTCAACACCCGATTCTTCCGCCGCGAACTCAAACGTATACTCCGCGTAGATCTGTTTTAATCGTTCTTCAAAATCCGCAAAATCCGCGGTCCCGGGATACTCTTTCCAATTCCACCAGCGTTCGACAAACTCACGATTATAGAGATCGTTTTGAATCAGGTAGTTCGCGATCGCCAGCAGGATCGCAGCTTCAGATCCGGGATATGGCGACACCCAGTAATCCGCGTGAGTAGCTGTGTTTGAGAGACGTGTGTCAAACACGATCAGCTTCGCGCCATTTGCTTTGCCGTCGATCACGCGTTGCGCGTGTGGGTTGAAGTAGTGACCCGACTCGAGGTGCGCGCTGATCAGCAGGATGACTTTGGCGTTTGCATGATCCGGACTCGGACGATCGAGTCCCATCCAGAGTTGATAGCCTTCGCGACTTCCGGAGGAGCAGATGTTGGTGTGCGAGTTATGACCGTCGATTCCCCAGGCTGCGAGAATGCGTTCGGTAAAGCCGTCTTCGCCGGGTCTGCCGACGTGGTACATGATCTCGTGACGTCGATTCTCCACGATTGCGTTGCGAATACGCGTAGCGATCGTGTCGAGCGCTTCATCCCACGTGGTGCGTTCCCATTTACCCTCGCCGCGTCTTCCGGCGCGTTTGAGTGGGAAGAGAATGCGATCGGGATCCGTCACCTGGTTGAGTGTCGCCGGCCCCTTGGCACAGTTGCGCCCGCGCGAGCCGGGATGTTCCGGATTCCCCTCAAACTTCTGCACCTCACCCGTAACCTTGTCGATGTACGCGAGTAACCCGCACGCTGACTCGCAGTTAAAACAAGTAGTGGGAACGAGCGAGTAATGCCTCTCCTTTCGCTGCGGCCACGCCCTTGAATCGAGCTCGGTCCAATCATCCCACCTTTCCTTCGGTGGAAACGCCGCCAGATGACTCCGACTCGGCCCCGGGTAGAAGGTTTCTTTTGGTTTCATAATTCAGTCACCAAAAGGCACATAAGACACAAAAACAACTTTGCCAGTGGCTGCCTCCTATTTTGTGAGTTTTGTGCCTTTTTGTGGCCATTTTTAAGCAAGTGGCACGGATTGGCCGGCCTGGACGTATGCGTGTTCGAAAAGCATCATGCCGATCAGGGCCAGGGGGGCGGCGGCGGCTCCGAACGAGGCGCCTAAGATACCCAGTGCGGCGAGCAATGGTAATAGACCACCGAGGAACGACAGAATGATGCCGGTCCAGAAATCGGTTTTATAACGCCCGTTCACCATCTCCCAGATTGCGAGACGTGAGTGGGCCGTCGGATGAGTTAAAGAGACTTCGCCCCAGATCATTAAAAGGTGAATGAAGCTCGAGATTGCAAGGAGCCATAGCAATAAGGTCGTTTCCACCTGTGCGAATGCCAGAAAGCGTTCCGAGGAAGACAAACTCGTGATAACCATCACCGGCAGCAGAATCGCCGAGCCCAGCAGCGACGCCTGAACAAGGAGGTGTGGCGGCAAGAGCGGGTTTTGCCACATGTCGCGCGCCTTTGCCTGTGCGAATAGATAGGCTGTGTAAACCGCAGTCAGAATCGACAACGGAATTCCCGCGATCATTAACCACGACTGAAACGATCGCCACCCAGCCAAACTCGCAACGAAGTGCAACGCAAGCACAAGTGTATAACCAGCAATAATGAATGCGCCCTTCACTAACCAACTGCGCCATTGCGGTCGTGTGAAGATCAGATGAAAGCGTTCGGGATGTTCGAGATCCCAAAGCAGCAGCCCGCCGGTGATCGCAAGGAACCCTCCCGAAACAATGGGCGCGACCCACAACCAGATCTGGTTCCTAACATCAAGCACGCCAAGTAAAACGAGCAAACACGCAACGAGGTAAACTCCGGAAGCGATTCCCTTGGTCCAGGTGTACAGACTGACGCGCCAGTCCCACGGAATCGAGTGCGCAACATCGTACGAGAGCAGCGCGGCAGCCGACGAGTTGTTGAAGTTTGGATTGCCCGAAGTGACGTACTCAGCACCTTCCTGTTGCTCACTCCACATGAAGAGACCGCCTTCAGGACGCCTCGCCGCGAGCGGATCGAGCGTCGCCTGGTGCGCGCCTTTGTAGAAGAGTTTCGGCAGCGTCTCTTTCTCCGGACGCCTCACCGCCACCGTGTCACGGTTGATGATCTGCGCGACGTACGAGTCGGAGTCGTTCATGTCGCCAACAAGAATTGCCTGAGTCGGACAAACAACCACGCAGGCAGGCTCGAGCTGCATGTCGATGCGGTGCGCGCAGAAGTTACACTTCTCAGCGGAGTGATCTTCCGGGTTGATAAAGATCGCGTCGTACGGGCAGGCAGCCATGCACGCCTTGCAGCCGATGCAGATCGACTTATCAAAATCGACAATCCCGTCCGAACGCTTGAACATTGCGGTGGTCGGGCAGGCAGTAACACACGGCGCATGAACGCACTGGTTGCAGCGCGTCACCTGATGTGCCCGGCGCGCCTGCGGGAAGACACCGACGTCGACGTGTTTGACGTAAGTGCGCGTGACGGAAAGCGGGACGATGTTCTCAGACTTGCACGCGGTGGTGCAGGCGTGGCATCCGATACAGCGTGTGTGGTCGATTACCTTGGCCCACTGAATCCGGTGCGGCTGTTCCGTCGTCATAGAGGCTCCGTTTGGGAAGCGAGACTATACCACATTGACAAATCCCAACCGTCGTAACACATTAGGACGGTTTTGGAGGACACTTTATGCGTCTTAAATTTGCTTTTTCATTCCTGGCACTAGCGACGGCCGCAGCTCTGATTTCGTGTAACGCCACCGATAAAGTTGCAAACAGCAATTCGCAGAAACCGGCTGGAACTGAGGTAACTTACGCGGACGGTGCTCGCCGCATCACTATTGATGAGCTCGACGCGATGATCAAGAACGGCGAGGCGTACATCGTCGATGTCAGGAATCAGGCGTCGTACGATATCGGTCACATTCCCGGCTCGCGGCTCATCCCCGTGGGCGAGATCGCGAACCACGCAAGCGAGCTTCCACGCGACAAGACGATCGTGACTTACTGTTCTTGAAAGGACGAACATACGTCCGCCGGTGCGGTGGTCACACTGAAATCAAAAGGTATCGAAAACGCAGCAGCGTTGCTCGGTGGGTTCATTCTGTGGCAGCAACAGGGAAGACCGATAGCTAAGAAGCAATAGGTCCTATTGGACCTATATTGGTTACATCTGCGGAACGACTTGCGTCACGAGCGCAGGCAAAGGCGTGACCACCCGCGCCGCCGGAACGCAAAGCACCGGACACGGCGCATTTCTGATCACTCGTTCGATCTCCGATCCCAGCACCTGACTACTTCCAAACAGTGAGCCGTGAACCGCCGTCCCGATCACAATCAGATCGGCCTCGAGCGTGTCGGCGAGCTTGACGATCTCCTGGTAGGGTCTGCCTTCGGCGATGTGCGTCGCGGCGCCGCTGCCCGCGCGTGACAAGTGTTGCATGCGTTCGTGCACGTAACTGCGTAGCCGCGTCAGTGCCGCCAGCCCACCTTCCGGAAACATCACCGAGAACTGTTCGAAGTAATCTCCGATCACGTAAACCGCGTGCAGTTCGGCGCCTAACTGATTCGCAATCTGCGTTGCGATTTGGGTTGCAGCCGCCGAAGACGGACGAAAGTTCGTCGCCA
>JAICQI010000968.1 GCA_025937955.1 Pyrinomonadaceae bacterium | reverse complement strand
TTAGCGGAATACCCAGCGCCTTCAGGTATTCACTTGATAGCTGTGCATAAAACGCCGACGGCTCACTTCCCTGCGGCGGTGCGGGTCGGCCCAAAATTGTAAACGTCGCGTCCTGATCCCAACTGATGAGAGGCGGCGTTGCGATAACGGCGGCAGTTTCAATTCCGGGGAGATTCCGGATCTTTTCTAACGACTGATCGAAGAAGCCGATCAACTGTTCCCGGTTACCATAGTTTCGCGGCAGGAATACTTGCAGCGCCAACACGTTCTCTTTCGTAAAACCCGGATCCACTTGCAGCAACCGCACAAAGCTCCGTAACAGTAACCCCGCTCCGATCAGCAGCACGACAGCGATCGCTACTTCACTGATAACTAGCGCTTTGCGCAGGCGATGGCGAACGGGCGTCCCCGTACTGCGTCCGCTTTCTTTGAGATTCGATTGAATGTCGTTGCGCCAGAATTGAATAGCCGGGACGAGACCAAAGATGATGGCCGTCAGCAGTGAAACTCCGCATGCAAACAGGATCACGCGCAGGTCGATGCTCACCTGCTCAACACGTGGAATCTTTGCTGAGCTGAGCGCGGGGATCAGTTTCACTAGCCACGACGCGAGCAGCACGCCAGTCGCGCCGCCTATCAACACCAACAACAGACTCTCCGTGAGCGTTTGGCGCAACAGCCGGAAGCGCTCGGCTCCGAGTGCTCTTCTGATCGCAAATTCACGTTGTCTCTCGGCGCCACGGACCAGCAACAAGTTGGCAACGTTGACACATGCGATCAAGAGAACAAAACCAACGGCCCCTGCTAGTACCCACAGTGCTGATTGGATCTGGCCGGTGATCTGTTCGAACAACGGAACAACATTCGTACCCATGCCGCCGTTGGTATCCGGATACTGATCCGCGAGCCGCGCCGCGATGCCGTTCATCTCTTCCTGCGCCTGCGCAACCGTGACCCCCGGCTTCAATCGCGCAACTACTTCCCAGTAATTTGCACCACGATTTTTCCGGTGGTTCTCACCAATAACTCCCGGCGCCCAGATTTCGCGATCGGGCGGCAATTGGAATTCCGGCGCCATTACGCCGACGACGATGTAAGGCTGGCCGTTGAGAGTTATCTGTCGTCCGATGACGCTTGACTCGCCGCCAAATCGTCGTTGCCAAAGTTTATGGGCCAGTACAACGACGCGATGATTTCCCGGCACGTAGTCTTCGCCTGTGAAAGTCCTGCCGAGCAATGGTTCGGTGCCTGCTACTTGAAAGAAACCGGAAGTCACAAGCCATCCTGGAAAGCGCTCGGGCTCACCGTCACCCGCCATTGCAAATCCGAAGGCCTCGATACCCGCGATCGCTTCGAATGAATTGCTTTGCTCGCTCCAGTCGATAAAGTTTGCAGGTGAGACAGCGTTGCGCGGTAAGCCTGCTTTTGTATTGTTCTGCCAGAGCGTTACGACGCGATCGGCATCGCGATACGGCAGCGGTCGCAGCAGCACCGCATTGATCACGCTGAACACCGCCGCATTCGCACCGATACCCAGCGCCAGCGTGAGCACCACGATCGCCGTAAACCCCGGCCGCTTCAACAAGCTTCGAGCAGCAAATTGAATGTCTTTCATCATCGTTTTATTAGGCCCCT
>JAICQI010000946.1 GCA_025937955.1 Pyrinomonadaceae bacterium | reverse complement strand
TTCGGCGTGATCGGTTTCTCAGTCGTGTTTCAACAAACACTTGCCAGCATTGCGTTGGCAAAAGCACTCAAGCAGCGTTATCCGCACATTCCGATCATGATGGGTGGCGCGACGTTTGAAGACGACATCGCCGAAGAGATCATGAAGGGTTGTCCGGAAGTCGACTACGTTCACTGCGGCGATGCGGATGAGACTCTTCCGAAAGCGATCCGCCGCTTGTACAGCGGGCAATCGATGCACGGGATGCCGGGGATGATGTGGCGCGACAAAGCTCAAGGGGATCGCGTCGCTTATGCGGGGCGCGCGCCTAACCTTGCCGACATGAATAAGACGCCGGTACCGAATTTTGACGAGTACTTCTACGCGCGCAAAGAGGGCGGTTATCACTACTACGATAAGGCGCAGGGAGTTTTGCTGCCGATCGAAACGGCGCGGGGTTGCTGGTGGGGAGTGAAGAACCACTGCACGTTCTGCGGCCTGAATCGAGCCGGAATGGAGTTTCGCTCAAAGCGAGTTGACAACGTCATCCAACAACTCGACGAGCTCTCGCGGCGCTACGGCATACTCGACTTCAACGCCATCGACAACATCATTGAGCCTGAGTACATCGACCAGTTGTTCAATCAACTCAGCGCGGCTAACACAGACATACGCATCCACTATGAAGTGCGCCCGAGTCTTTCACGGGTGCAACTGAAACAGATGCGAAAGGGCGGGCTGTTTTCGATCCAGCCCGGTGTCGAGAGTTTCTCGACGCACATTCTCAAACTGATGCGAAAGCACACCACAGGCGTTCGCAACCTGGAGTTGATCAAGTGGTCCACTTACTACGGCATCAATAACCTGTACAACATCCTGCTCCGGTTTCCGGGTGAGACGCTGGAAGACTATCGTGCGCAGTGTGAAGTGATCTCGAAGATTCCGCACTTCCAGGCGCCCTGGGCGGTGGCGAAGGCGCGCGCGGATCGTGGCTCGCCGATGTATGCCGAGCCGGAGACGCAGTCGGTGACTCGATTGATTCCGTCCGCTTGTTATGACTATCTGTTTCCGAAGGATCGGTTCGATCTGAATCGCGTTTCTTATTACTTTGAGCATGAGATGGGCAACACGCTTCAGGATCACGAATACAACGAGATCTTCGAGGCGGTGGATGTGTGGCAACACCGCTGGCGCCAGCATCCGCGACCGTATCTTCGTTATCGAAAAGCGTGGGCCACAATCCTGATCGACGATGGCCGCAACTGTTCGCCCCGCACGACGACGTATTCAGACGATTACGCAAATCTTTACGAGTACTGCGCGGATGCGCGCAGCCGGAAAGAGATCGCAGCGAAGTTTGATGATGCGCCGTGGGTGGAGGGTGCGTTGGAAGAGTTCGTCGGTAAAGATCTGATGATCCATCTCGATAATCGTTATCTTAGTTTGGCACTTCCCGAAAATCCTTACTTTTAAACTCCTTTCATGTTACGCGAAGCACTTTCAACTACGCTCAGATCACTTCCTGAGAGTTTTCAATCAGGACGCGCCGAGTTGCTCGACATGCTCCAGCGGCGTGGGATTCTTTATCGCACAGAGACGCAGCCGGTGCTCTCGCGCGACGGCACCTCCGCGCGTTGGATGCTCGACTCGCTTTCCGTCACGCTCTCGCCAAGAGGAGCTGAACTCGCCGGGCAATGTATCGTGGAGCTGCTCAAACGTTTTGACGGGAAGCAGATCGCGACGTACGGCCTGACCGGCGTTCCGATTCTTCAATCATGCCTGCTTCAGGACAGTCGCTACCGCGGGCTGCTCGTTCGCAAAGAGCGGAAGCAGCACGGTTCCTGCAAACTGATCGAAGGCGAGATCGATCCGGGTAAGCCGGTGATCATAATCGATGATTCGGTGAGCTC
>JAICQI010000417.1 GCA_025937955.1 Pyrinomonadaceae bacterium | reverse complement strand
AGGCGAGGCGTCTATGGAAGCACGACCCGATGGCAATGGAATCCCGGTCGCAGTGGTCCAGTTTGCGCCGGCATCGTCTGACTCCCAAACGTTATTGCCAGCCGTGGCGAAGATCACGTCCTGTTCGTCAGGCGAGGCGTCTATGGAAGCACGACCCGATGGCAATGGAATCCCGGTCGCAGTGGTCCAATTTGCGCCACCATCGATCGAGCGCTGGTGGCCGTCATCACCCACGAGATCGATGATTCCGCCGTGATGGACGACCACGTCCCAGACGTCGTCGGCGAGATCGCCGGGCGTCGGGTCAACGAAAGTCCACGTGGTACCACCGTCGTTGCTGATCGCCAGTCCGCAGTTGGTTCCGATGTAGACGTTCTGCGTGTTGGCGGGATCAATGGCAATGCCAAAGGCCGCCGGTTGGCTACGCCGTGCATTGCTGCAGAAGCCTACGGGAGGAGTGGCCGTGGCCGGATGCGTCCAGGTAACACCGCTGTCCGTGCTCACGTTTATGCCCGACTGGCTGTTGACACGGCCATCGTAGAACGAAGTTGCGAAGATCAGATTGACGTTCGCCGGACTTACTTCGACATCCCACGTGACGGTGGGCCGGTGGTTGTTCAAACGGTTCCAGGTTAGACCGCCGTCGTTGCTCCGATAGATGCCACCCCACTCGCTCGCTGCATAAAAGATCTGATTGTTGCCGGGCGTGATGGCCAGGCCGTTGACGCGGCCGCCCGAAGCGCCATCCGCATCCATTGGGTCGAGCGACGATTGATTGGGATTGATATCAGTAAATGTGATCTGCGCGGAAACGTTCGACCTGCCGATCAACGCGATCGCGATCACGACAAAAATCAGAATGGATATCGACGCGCGAGTCTTTTCAACATGGCGAAGGCTTGGCATATGAAACTCCTTCTTCGATAAAGCCTGAGGTTAATGTTTTCTACATATGCTGAGTTGCGCTTATCTGATCACGGGAACCTGAGGCGGCGGTTCGCTATCCACTGGACATTCAACCGCCTGGCACACAGTTATCTCAGTTCCCGATCCGCCAACTGGATGGACGCGCCAGAAGTAATTCAATCCAGCGTCCAGTCCTTCCACTCGCACGATCACCAAACCGTTCTGCAAACGCACTGCGGTGACGATCAGCGTGTCGAATCCCGGTGCTGACCCCGTTTCACCCGGTGGTCGAATGATCTCGAATTTTTGCCCTGCTCTGATGGGAGTAACCCTGGCGAACCGTCCTATCGCAAAGCCATTTTTATAGACAGTGACTTCGAGGACCAACTGACTCAGGCTGTTGGCGTCGCCGCTGAAGGTCAGCTCGGCGACCGAAGCGCCGACTCTGGTGTCGCTGCAAAAGACCTCGCAAGACAGACTTGTGGAAGACTGCGCGACAACGCGTTCTTCAGGTCGCATTCCTGGTCTGACTAGAACGAATCCGACAATCAGTAGTAACAGAAGAGAGAGCAATAGGATTTGGTATCGTCGCCACATAGGTATCTCCTGATTTGCAGCTTTTAACGAAATAACTGGCAAATTACGCCGGGCACAATGCGGCAGTAATCTGAATTCGTAGTCTGTTGCCAGTCTGCTGAGTAGGTTGGCGTTACAAGACCGGACGACTCTGGGTCGGCGTCGGGATGGTATTGTCGATCGTTTTGTGTGAAGTCCTTCAGCGAGCAGCGAGGACTGATGAATCACACGCAACGAGCAGGTAAAAATACGGGCGGCATGAAACCACTGATAGACCAAACTGTCAATTAACGATTCCTTGTCCTTTCTGTGTCAGATCTGTAGTCTGAGGACGCCATGACAATGATCACCATTCTCGCTTTCACTCTTTGGAGCAATATATTCGTGACTGGATGTTTTACTTACGACAAGCCGGTCACGCTATCGAGTAACAATTATCGTAGCGAGCAGCCTCAAGTTCCTTCTGGCTGGCGCAAGATCGACGCATATGGAAAATTCAGCTTCTACCTACCGCCGAACATGTGGGATACAGGAATCCGCGGCATCGATGATCTTCACAGCGAGTACACGAATGGCCGGATACATCTGAGTTTTGACTATGAGCCTAACGGTGTTCTTTCGTATGACCGGCGGACGCGAGCTTTTGGAAAGGATTTTCAGGAAATAGAATTGCAGGTCGACGGCAGAAAGGCTTATTTATTCCTGTATCAAAGTTCAGATTTTAAAAAACGACGCACATATAATGCCGATTTGTTCGTAGGCGATTTACCTAAGCGCGATGTGCTCTTACATATGTGGACAATGAGTTGGTCCGCGAAGCGCATAGAAACTGTAAAAATCATCTTTCAAACAATCAGGTTTTGTGATCATTCAACTGACCTCACCGCTGGTAGGTCTACATTGTTCGCCTTTCAAATCCTTCGTTTCAAATCTCAGACTGCGTTTGTAGATGGCAAGATCTTCTGTCGAACAGCCCGCGGAGCAAGCGTCTTTCAATACGAAATCGGTGATCTGTGAAGGCAGCCTGTGCGGCTTTGCTGTTGCCGTGCCTATTAAACTAATCAGCAATACAAGTGCGAGTGCGAAAGGAATGTGTCTTAACGAGATCATAGGCCTATTGGTTGGGGCGGCCCTCCGTGGCCGCCCCAGCGTTGATGTTGTGCAGAGTGGGGCGGCCACGGAGGTCCGCCCCTACAGTTACATCACAGGCGCTCAACAATCTGTAGTTTACCTTGCGTCAAAATATAATCACCCATAAATTACCACCATTCCAAAGTAGTGAGGGAAACAAATGAGTGGAGAGATTTCGCGCCGGACATTTTTACGAGGGACAATGGCTGGTGCTGTTGTCATCGCCGGATTTGATGCGAGTCTGCGTAGTTGGGTGAGCGCGGCAGAGATCGATCGGGCGACCGCACTCGCCGAAGACTTCCCTTCCTTCGACGGCATGCTACTGCTGGACGACGCTTCACGCGCCGCGGCAGCCGACGACTTCGGTCATTTAGTGCATCGCCAACCGCTTGCCGTTTTGAAACCAGGTTCCGTGAGCGACGTAGTCAAGCTGGTCCAGTTCGCGAGACGCAATAACATTGAGGTCGCGGCGCGTGGACAAGCTCATAGCACGCAGGGCCAGTCGCAAGTCGAAGCCGGCGTAGTCGTTGACATGTCAACACTCGCCACTGTGCACGAGATCAACCCGACGAACGCGTTGGTTGATGGCGGTACGCGTTGGCTTGATCTGGTTACACAGACGATTCCGCAAGGACTGACGCCGCCGACACTCGTGGACTTTCTGGAATTAACCGTGGGCGGGACACTCTCGCTGGGCGGCATCGGTAGCCAGGCATTCCGCTTTGGGCCGAATGTGGACAACGTGTTGGAGTTGCAGGTGGTCACGGGCGAAGGCGAACTCGTGACTTGTTCGGCAACGAACAATGTTGCGCTGTTTGATGCTGCGCGCTCCGGACTGGGCCAATTCGGATTGATCGTGCGTGCGCGTGTGCGGCTTATTCCAGCGCCGCCGAATGCCCGGCTGTATCACGCGTTTTATAGCAGTCTGCCCGCCTTTCTTTCCGATACCGAGACGTTGATTGATGATGGGCGCTTCGACACTGTACAGGGCTTTGCCGTTCCAGACGGAGCAGGCGGCTGGCTCTTTCAGTTGGAGACTGCGAAGTACTTCTCTCCTGGCAATGAGCCGAACGACGCAAGCTTACTAAGCGGGCTGGCTTTCAATCCGGGCACACAAACGGCGCAGGACATGACCTACTTCGATTACCTCAATCGCCTTGCGCCGTTGATCGCGTTTCTGCGTCAGATCGGCGTCTGGGATCTTCCGCATCCGTGGGTCAACTTGTTTGTCCCGGCTGCAAACGCGCAGACTTTGATCGGCGAGACATTGGCCACGCTGACCGTGGATGATGTGGGGCAAGGGCCTATTCTCATCTATCCGTTCAACCGTGAACTTTTCCGCGCTCCGTTCTTCCGTGTACCCGACAGCCGTCACTTCTTCGTCTTCTCGCTTCTGCGCAACGCCGTGCCGCCGACGCCTGAGCGGGTGGCCCAACTGATCGCGGCCAACCGCGCCCTCTTTGAACGGGCCACGATGCTCGGCGGCAAGCGTTATCCCTTCGATTCGGTCCCGATGACAAAACACGACTGGCAAAAACACTATCAACCCTTATGGGGAAAATTCGTCAGCGCCAAACGCCACTTCGATCCGGATGAAATCTTGACACCGGGCCAGGGCATTTTCTAATGCGAAAAATAATTCTCTCATTCGTAATCTGCCTGCTTGCAACGGTTGTCGTTTATGGGCAGACAGCAACTCAACTAAAGACTGCGCTTCAACTCAAACTGGATGAGTGGCACAAGGCGGGCAGCTTTCCTGGTGCGACACTCGGCGTCGCGCTGCCGAATGATGAATCATTCGGTCTCGCGGTTGGATTTTCAGATCGCGAAACCAGAACAGCGATGAAGCCAACCGATCGGCTACTGGCCGGAAGCGTAGGTAAAACGTTTGCCGCCGCAACTGCTTTGCAGTTGATCAAGGAAGGCAGGATCGGGCTGGACGACAAGATTGAAAAATACCTCGGCCATGAACAATGGTTCGCGCGTCTGCCGAATGCTAAAGCCATCACCGTTCGCCAGTTGATGAACCACACGAGTGGTCTGGTGCGTTATGAATTCAAAGAACAGTTCACCAAAGACCTGACCGCCAACCCGGAAAAAGAATGGAAGCCCGCCGAACTGGTGGCTTATTTGCTTGACGAAAAGCCACCCTTCGAGGCTGGCAAAGGATGGGACTATTCCGACACGAATTACATCGTCCTGGGAATGATTATCGAAAAGGTAACGGGCAGAAAGTTCTACGACGAAGCAAACAGACGTCTCCTCAAACCTCTGAAGCTAACTGACACGATTCCGCAGGATGGACCGAGATTGAAAGGCGTGGTCCAGGGCTATGCCGGTCCGAACAATCCGTTTGGCGGCACGGACGCAATGATCGTTAACGGGAAGTTTGCGATTAATCCGCAGTTTGAGTGGACCGGCGGCGGCTACGCTTCGACGGCTCATGATCTCGCGCGTTGGGCCAAAATGATTTACGAAGGCAAGGCATTTTCGCCGGACTTACTGCCGCAAGTCCTGGATGGCGTTTCAGCGCCGATGCTCGGGCGTGAATCCAAATATGGCCTCGGTGTAATCATTCGCAAAACGCAGGTTGGAACCTCGTACGGCCACAGCGGCTTCTTTCCCGGATACATGACCGACATGGCGTACTTCCCGGAGCACAAAATCGCGCTAGCTATCCAGGTAAACACTAGCGTAGGCCGCAACCTCGGCAAGCCGCTAAGTAGACTTTTGGTCGAGGTGATGGAAGTGATTTTAGCGAAGCAGCACTGATCTAGCTGTTCGGTGGCTCGACCCCTAATACGCGTGCGACTGAATTGATGGACCGCGTGACATCTTCAGGCGAAGTTTGCCAGCTGCAGACGCTCACCCGCATGGCCCGCTTGCCACGCCAGGTCGTGCCGCCGAAAAATGCTTCCCCCGCAGCTACGATTGCCTCGATCACTTCGTCAGTTCGACGATCATGGTCCTGTTCAGTGGATGGGTCGAGAAAACGGACGAGACCCTGGTTGATCGTTGGTTCCCACAACACCTCAGCGCCCGGCAGGCTGCCAATT
>JAICQI010000866.1 GCA_025937955.1 Pyrinomonadaceae bacterium | reverse complement strand
TCGCCTCAACCAGCATCTGACCGAGACTGGAATGCGCGTACTGGTCCAATGGAGTTATTTCAATCTGTTTACGGAAAGCTTCTTCAGCATTGGTGTAGTCTTGCTGTTGCCAGTAAATGCGACCGAGCAGACTGTATGCATACTCTTCAAACGGATCGATCTTTACCTGTTCGCGCAAGACCTCGATCGCTTGAGGAAACTTGCGCTGTTGTGCAAGCGTGAAGCCCAACTGCCGCCTGACAGTTTTATGTTTCGGCTCCTTTTCAAGGACGCGGTTGAGCAGTTGTTCGGCGGTCGCGTAGTTTCGGTTTTTGGCTGCTGCTTCAGCGGCCTGCAGGAGATCGTCGGTTTTGACTGAATCGGGAATTGCCGGGGCGCCCGCAACTGCCGTTTCCAACGACAGTGTCTGCGCTGCATCAGATTTAGTGGCTGCCGCGAACGCGCGATAGTCCTGCAAACGCTCAGCCGGCAGTTCGGATCGTCGCAAACGGAGCGATCTCACGCCGATGAACGTTTGTCCCTCGAGTTTGTAGTCGCCGGCATACTCACCATAGTCACGCGTCACTTTCAAAGGCACCGGCAATCGCGCCTGGTACTTGCTCGGCAAGGTGATTTTCAAAGTATAGGAGATGTCGATTGGTGCACCGAGTTCGATCGGTTTCTTGCTGCCGGCTTTGCGACCTGCAAACGGTGACAGATTCAACGGCGGAAAGGGGAGGTCGATCCTGAGCTTCTTGCTCGACCAGTCAAGAAAATCATTTCGCGTAACGTTGAACTCGACTTCAAACGGCTTCTCGAGGTCAGCTACATCAGTTGTCTTGATATCAGTAATTTCACCGCGAAGTCCGCCCGCGATGCTTAGCACGGGGCCGAGGTCTTTCCAGCTGCTCCTGGGCGTGCGGCGAAACATCATGCGCATGTACATCTCGGAGTCGCCGCGCAGAACCATGCGTGTGTGCGCGGAAATCTTGCCGAGCTCGTCAACGGTGCCTTCGATAGAGACTAGCTCAGAGGACAGGAACGGCGGGTCAGCGGGCGTGGTCTCCAGGCGCGCTGGACCAGCAGTGGGAATCATCAACGCTTTCTTGTTGCGCAAGGCTGGTGATAACAATCCCGCCGGCGCCACTTCCGAAGTGGTGTCTGCCCAAAGCGTGTCGCTGCCCATTGGAATGGCGCTGATGACGTGATCAAATTGGCCGGGCGAAGGAAGATCGGCGTCAAGCTTTCGCGAAGAGTTCATCAGCACTGGATACGCACGCAGGCCGGTTGCAGTCAGCATCGCTGCAAGCAACGTGTGTTTGTCTTTGCAGTCGCCATATTGATTGACCATGATGTCGGCGGCCGGATGTGGCTGATATCGACCCTGGCCCAGCGAAAGACTCACGTAGCGGAAGTTTTTGGCAACGTATTCATAGAGTGCCCGGACCTTGTCCTTCTCGCTCTGTAATCCGCGTACTACTTCTTCGGCTTTGACTTTGATTTTCTCGTCAGGGACGATGCGATCCTTTTGCAGGTTCGAATACCATTGGCCTACTTCTTCCCAGCTCTGAAAAGTAGTTAACTGCACATGCGGATTGAATTCTTCAGGCTCTTCGCTTTGTGCTTCGTCTTCTTTTTCTTTCTCTTCTTGTTCGCTATCTGGTTTCAGGTTTGAGTGTTTCCAGAGATAGATGCGCCGATCGGTGTCCTCTTTAATAGCAGGTTCAAAGCCGGGTTCAGTTTTCAACTTCACTTTACTCGCGGCCGGTATATTCACCGTCAATTGATCGTCGAGCACGATGAGGCTCTTCGTCACGAAATAATGATCGAGCCAGAATTGGTTATGGGCCATTGGCGTGTGAATATTCCAGACCATGTGATACTCGAGTACGTCGCCGGGACGCAGGCCGGGAACAGTTACATGCTTCTGTCTGAGGTCGGTGTAAACCGGAGCTTCGCGAGCAACGGGCGCGGTTAGATCCTGGATATCGGAAACAGCGGCGTTAACGACAGTGCCATCGGCTTTGCGCACGCGCACGTAGTCCATGTCGAGTTTTTCGTTGGCGGAGGTATAGCCAAAGACCAGTTGTCCGAAGCGTTCGACGCCCGCATCGCTTTGGACCTTCACGCGCAGGAACGATTCGCGCTGTCCGGTGCCGTCGCGTTCGAAGCGGTAGGCAGTGCTCAACTGTTCGATGACTACTGCTTCCTGTGAATAGTCAGGCTTTTGCTTTGCGGCTTCAGTAGCTTTGGCCGTGGGTTTACTTGTGCTTGTTTGAGCAATCCCGCTGGCTGGAATTCCGAAGAAGAATGACGAGATTAAAAGTACGGCAATGGTCTGGGCATTGCGGGGGGAAAACATCGATAATTTCTCCTGCTGTTTGAGGATTCGATCTGGCAAGTTAGTCTACAAGAAGCAATGGATCGTGTAAACCTAATCGTTCGGAATGGACCAAGATGCCACGGGCTTGTCCCGTGGAGTCTTCACGTTCGTTGCTACCAAAATCTAAAAACCAACTCCTCAGATGCCACGGCCTTGGCCCGTGGAGTCTTCACGTTCGTTGCTACCAAAATCTAAAAACCAACTCTTCAGATGCCACGGGCTCGGCCCGTGGAGTCTTCAC
>JAICQI010000512.1 GCA_025937955.1 Pyrinomonadaceae bacterium | reverse complement strand
TCCGTGCCTCAGGGAGCGCTCCCCGGTAACGGACTCCGCGGATACAGAATGCGTAGTGCCATCTGTCTCCCCGTTTGTGAACTGGCATTGTCATTGTCCTTTCCCGAGGTGCAGCGGGCGCCGGGCAATATACAACACGGTGAGATCGAACGATCCTCGATTCTTGATCGTCTCACTTGTTCGCGCCGGCTTTGGTCCAAGCTAGAATCTCATCGAGATCAAAACGAAGAATGTTTGAGCAACCTTTCAGGAACCGTGGCGAGTTCGGTATTTCTGCATTCCGCATACTTCCAACAGCCAGGGCCGAGAAGGGAGGCGTCTGTTTTCACATCTTCTTTTGCAGCCGAACCTGCGGGAGTGATGCCCCGTTTTCTTACTTTGCCAGATGGCGGCGGATCGCGCCGATCACCTCGCTCTCCGCGGGTGAGACGCCGTCCAACCAGAGCAGTTCTTCGAACCAACCTGCAGCGTGCGCCACGTCTTCGCACCCTTTGGTTATGGTCGCGATCCGTTGTTCCGATTCGTCGGGCGGAAGGACGGAGAGACCGATTCGGATCGCTTCTATCGCCGTCCGGAAGACTTCGTCGGATGGACGGTGGGTTAGCCAATCGAGAAGCTGACGATAATCGGCAGAGCCCGGCGCAACGCCTCGTTGCTTCGCGATGCGCAGAATGGTGTCGCGCTCGGCATCGCTGACGTCGCCATCGACCCAGGCGACTTCGACCAGCGGCGCCAGGATGAACGCCGAACCCGTGTCGAGGGTGACGCCGAGCTTCTGGATGCGCTCAAGAAGCTCCGGTTCGTCCGCGTGAAGTTTCTCCGCCAGCGCGTGAGCAATCTCGCTCAACTGGGCCTTCTGACGCAGCTTCGCGATCAGCTTGGCATCCTGCTGGCGGAAATAGGCCTGCTCCTCGCCACGCTCACGGTCGCGGAATAAGTCCTTTGTCATACTACCTCCAATTCGATGCCCAAGTGGCCGCCACCCGGTCGCATAACGGTTGAGTTGACGTGGCGACGCGTCTTACCACCGCGAACGACGATCCTTCCCGCCTTTAACCGAAACGATTCTCGCCCCGAAGCTGCGAATCAAAGCGACACGTTCCTTACTCATCCAATCGGGTATGAATATTACGACTGGATGGCCCAGGGCCCGGCCGATGGCTGCAAATGAAATTCCGGTGTTGCCGCTGGTAGCCTCGACGATCGTATCTCCAGGCTGTATCCGTCCCTCTTCATAAGCCCTCTTCAAAATATGAAAAGCCATTCGATCCTTGATGCTGCCGGTCATATTTAAGTGCTCGGCCTTGGCGTATATGACCCGTTCCCGTCCTCTGAACGAAAATCGGATGGCAAGGAGCGGCGTGTTACCTATCATATGCCTCAATTGCCTGATGCGCCTGGAAGACTGCGAGGGGGTTCGTTGCGGCAAAGAAGTTATGTGTTCGATCGGTATAGACATGTAATTTCAATTGCCTTTACAACGTGCAAAATTGATGCTGGCGCTCGACGAGTTTCTGACAGGCAAGGCATAGATAAGCTGCCGGATCTGCCGTCAGGCGACCGACGGAGATTTGCTCACCGCAATCGACGCATTTCCCGTAGGTCCCATCCAACAACCGATCCTGCGCGTCAGTAATCTCGCGCAGTCGCGCTTCGAGTTGCGCCCGATGGCCCCACTCAATGTCCCCGGTGTTTGCAGTCGACTCTTCGCCTTCTCGCAAACCGAGGATCTCGCTCTGGCATAATGGGCCTTCTCTCAGTAGGTCAAGAGAAACTTCTTCTTTTAGACTTTGCAGCCAATTCCAAATCTCGGAGCCACTGCCGATGAAAGGTGAGTGGGCGAGTGGTTCTTCACTTCTCAGTAAAACGGCGTTTTCCATGCTATTAACCTCAAAAGTTGAATTCCCAAATCTTTGCCCTGGCGCATCGGCAAGACTCATTCCTAACTGGAGTTAGCCAAAGCCTCCGCAACTCTTGCAATTTGCAGTGATTTCCTGCGAGCTTTCACGCGTGACCTGGTGAACTTTCCGCAGTTATTGGGTCTGTGCATTTTTAGGGAATTCAACTTCTGATAGTGCAGGTGTAGTAATCGGCCCGACCATCATTTCAAGCACTTACGGCGGCTACCTGCAACGGTCGCCGTTCTTGTTTTGTGCCAGGATTGTGCAGAGAGGATCACGGTTTCTTAAAAACCGCGTCATTGATTGCAACGTTGTGTTGCAACTCGTCGACCGTGATTGTGAAACTGAAAGATTCGAAAGCAAAGCGCACTTTATGCGGGACTTTTACTCCATCGACATCTTTATAGTCATCTAAATGGACCTTAACGAAGACGGTGCCGCGTTTTGGATGTTTTCGGGCCATGTCCCAACGAACTAGAAGGCCGTTCTCAATGTCGAAGAACAACTTTTCCGAGGGGCCTTTCGCCGGTATGCCCTCAATCATATAAACGTCACGTCCACTGAGCCATGCTTTGCGTTCAAGCCTCACCTTCTCGTAAAGATTCTTGATTTTTCCCGCGCGGTAGATTTCTGCATCACGTTCAACCTCGGCAATCTCCTGCTCACTGGAGTCAGTTACAGTGCCCGCCGGTGTTTGCACCCATTGAGTTTCGCCGTCGAACCCTTTCTTTACAGTGCCGATCACTGGAAACTCCAATACGGTTAGGTTCTTGTTCGGATCTTTCCCCCAGATTTCGATCGACCCTCGTCTGCCGGCAAGCTCAAACGTGCCCTTTGTTTTATAACTGGTAACCCGATCAATGGCTTCCTGGCCACCCACTGCCTCGGTATAACGCGTGAATATTTGCTCTACTAACGCAACTTCCTCAGCTGAAGGAGGTGGGTTTGAGGGTGCCTCCTTTCGAGAAAAACGCAGGCAAGCGATTTGGACAACGATTACAAGACAAAGAAGTATTGAGAATTCGAATCGTTTAATCTGCATTCTTTAAAGTATCTCCGAGAGTGAGAGATAAGATCGACAAGGGTACCTACCGGTACAACATCATCATCAAGGACGAAATTGAGCAAATGCAGAAGGTTATGTTAACTCAAAGTACTCGTTAAAAAAACAAAATGGCGAGGAGATTAACTCTCCTCACCAAAGTGGCGTGTTGCCAGAACACGGTCCTCTGTCAAGCGCTGCACGCCTACTTAACGATTTTGGGAATTAACACCACGATCAATGCACGATCGTTGATGGTGGCCGTGCCCACAACCACTTTCTCTCCATCTCGCAGGTTGAGGGCAGTCTGCACTCGACCCTGAATCCCTTCTCCGCTGAGTGTAAAGGTGAACTCCTGTATCTGAATTGACTGAGCACCCGAAGTATTCGGCACAAATGAGAGCTGGTTAACATTGTACTCGTATCGAGCTGTAGTTATACCTGATTGCGCCCCGGGAATCTGCGCCAGACCGCTACCATGGAGACCACGATTTGTTTCCGTGAGTCGCTGCAGCACGGAAGTAATAAGCTCATAATTCCGGTAGGTAAGCGTTCCACGCAACTCGGTGATTACGTCCTTCAACTCGCCCGGAATTTCTACAGCCGGCGTGGTGCCAACGCGATTAGAGGCCATCAATACGTGCATACGCATTTGAACACTGGATGGAGGCGCAGCCGGAGTATCGAGCCGTTTGATAGCCTCTTCGATCGTCGCGAGGTTCTCTGGAAAGTCCCGCACCGTAAGTGTTTTGAATTCATTATTGGCCGAGATGCCTGCACCTTTAAACCCGCTGCCGAGTTGACGCAGAACATTTGCGATACTGGACGGCTCACGGTGCTTAACGTCAAAAATCTTACTCTTGAACTGTCGTTCGGTAACGAACTCTTCTTTTGGCTTGTCCGGCGTAGTGTTCGGTTGTTGTGCAAGTAC
Source organism: Pyrinomonadaceae bacterium (assembly GCA_025937955.1). Taxonomy (GTDB): domain Bacteria; phylum Acidobacteriota; class Blastocatellia; order Pyrinomonadales; family Pyrinomonadaceae; genus PSRF01. Next base: position 1,007 of record JAICQI010000512.1, on the reverse strand, counting down.
TGCCGGTATGATGATTAAGGTGAGGACAAGTAGTGTCAGTGACTTCGTGATAAAACTCAACATGAAATCTTACCTCCTATATGCCTTTCGATCCGTCCCTTCCACTGGGGCTGGGACGCTGACCGGACAACCAGATGATGCGTATATTTCGATCACTTGTTTGCATTTCTACCCTCAGTGGGGCAGGAGCTGATGGTGGTTGCGAGACACCGACAACACGTTGAACCACACCGTCGTCTGTTGGCGAGTCAACCTTCGTAGTCTTATCCAATTCGCGCGCACGGTTGGTAGCGACTACACCTGGGTTTGCTTCTCTCTTGCGAGTGATCGGACTACGCCTGGTACCTTTGTTTGAGAACGAAGACGAACCCGCGGATGCATTACGCTTATCTGATCGAACGTCAGCTCTACTACCAGCTTGATTCGGCTCTCTTGTTCGAACAGCAACGTGCTGGTCATTTGGCGGTTGTCGCAAAGAGTTGCGACTCAAGTATAGAGCAGTCACTGATATCGCAAGCAGTAGCGCGGCTCTTACCCATCTCATCCGCGGCTGGACCAATGCTAAAAACAACTGCGAGAAGATACCGGGGCTCGCGGCGTGAGACTCTTGCTCAATCTTATTGAGAACTTGTTTGCGGATGCCGGCGTAAATTTCATCGCTGAAGAAGGGAGGTTCGTACCCTTGCAGCAGCTGACTAGCCCCAGCGTATTCATCTGCGGCGAGAGCGCATTTTGTGCAGGACTGCAAATGAGCCGCAACCGACCGCGAGTGTTCTTCTTCCAAATCGCGGCCAACATAGAGTGACAACAACGGCTCAACATTCTTACAGTTCATCGGACCGTCGCTCCTCTCTCCTTTTAAGATATCTTCCGCAATACACTCTGATCTTCTGCCTCGCGGAACTGATCTGCGAGCGCACAGTCGTAGCGGTCGACCTCATGATGCGTGCTACTTCATCCGTACTTAACCCCTCGAGATCTCGAAGCAAAATGGCCGCGCGTTCTCT
>JAICQI010000366.1 GCA_025937955.1 Pyrinomonadaceae bacterium | reverse complement strand
GGCACCGCACTCCAGGGAGGCGCCAGAGAAACTGGGAAGAAGAGAATTTATGGACAAACGTGATTATTACGAGGTCCTGGCCGTTAGCCGCACCGCGACGGACCAGGAAATCAAGAGCGCTTATCGCCGGCTGGCGGTGAAGTATCACCCGGACAAGAACCCAAACGACGCCAGCGCCGAAGAAAAGTTTAAGGAAGCAGCGGAAGCTTACAGCGTGCTGTCTGACCCCGAGCAGCGCAAGCGTTACGACCGTTTTGGTCATGCTGGAGTTTCCAGCAGCGCAGGCGCGGGAGCCTGGGGAGCACCGGGTTTTGGCGGCATCGAAGACATACTCGGTGACCTGTTTGGTTTTGGTGACGTGTTTGGCGGTGGGCGCGGCGGTCGTCGCACGTCGGCGCAACGTGGCGCGGATCTTCGTTACGACCTGGAGATTACGCTCGAAGAAGCAGCCAACGGCATGACTGCGCAACTCCGCATCCCACGTCTGGAGACGTGCGATACGTGTAAAGGTTCCGGCGCGGCTGAGGGAAGTCAGCCGGAGACTTGTTCGACTTGTAGCGGCAGTGGGCAGGTTCGTTACCAGCAGGGATTCTTCTCGGTGGCGCGGACGTGTCACGTGTGTCGCGGCGCGGGACGAACGATCAAGAACCCTTGTGCCGACTGCAAAGGCTCAGGAAGAGTCGAGCGCGAGAAACAGATGGAAGTAAAAATTCCGGCGGGGGTCGAAACCGGCTCTCGTTTACGCGTATCTGGTGAAGGGGAATCCGGAACGCAGGGGGGCGCGCCGGGTGACCTTTACGTGGTTATCCACGTTTCCGAGCACGAGCAGTTTGAGCGACAAGGTAGCAACCTCTACGAGGCCGTTCCGATCACTTTCGCGCAGGCAGCGCTAGGGGCGGACATCATGGTCAAGACGCTCGACGGCGAGGAGAAGGTGAAGATCCCGATGGGCACACAAACGGGCACGGTGTTTCGGCTCAGAGGGAAGGGCATGCCGGTGCTGGGCGGGCGTGGTCGAGGTGACCTGTTTGTCTCCGCGACGGTAATCACACCGACGACGTTGTCGAGAGAGCAGCGTCGCCTGCTCGAGCAATTGGCTGAAGTTGAGAACAAGGATCTAGAGAGCAAAGGTTTGGTTGATAAGGTCCGCGACATCTTTGGATAAGGAAACTTCATGAGAAGCCTGGTCCTGCTCGCACTGATCGCGTTGGTTTCCATCCCTGCGGCAGCGCAGGACCCGATGGACGCGCTGAAAGAACTCGATTTCAGGAAAACTTCCCTCAAACAGGCCCAGGTGCAGAAACTGAGCCCGGAAGATCTGAAGCTGCTGCGTGGAATCATCTTCGGGCGCCACGGACGCGTCTTTAAAGACAACGACATCAAGGTCTATCTCGAGGAGCAGTCGTGGTACAAGCCGAATCCTGAATTCAAGAACTCGCTGCTTAACGACGTCGAGCGCCGGAATCTAGATCTGATCCGCATCGCCGAAGCCGCCAAACACGAGTTCATTCAACCCGGCGACATGCGTTACTGGCGCGACCGGCAGATCACGGCGCGAAAGCTCGGTAAGCACAGCGGCGCGGAATGGAAAGTTCTGGTCGCTGAAGTCGAGGCTATTCACGGTAAGAGATTCGACGACGAGCCGTGGTTACAGCAGTATTTCGAAGAACGTTACTGGTATTTACCGAGCGAAAAGTACGACGCGAAAAAGCTCTCGGCAATTGAGCGCAAGAATCTCGAGATACTGAGCGGCGCGCAGAAACGGCAGCGCAAGGTGGCGCTGCTGCCGGGCGACATGCAGTTTTTCGAAAACAGGACGATCTCCGAGCAGATGTTGCATGGTCTGAGCCTGCACGAGCTGCGGCTGTTGCGGAATGAGATTTATGCGCGTCACGGCCGGATGTTCCGCGCGGAGTGGTTGCAGCAGTACTTCTTCTTTCAACCGTGGTACGCGCCCGACGAGAACTTCAAAGACGAGCAGTTATCCGGGAACGACAAGCTGAACGTCGAAACGATCGTTAAGTACGAGAACAAGATTCACCAGGAGTTGAGCACGAAGCCGATCACGCGCGCGCTACTCGATGGTTTGTTCCTCGAAGACGCGAGCCAGATGCGTCAGGAGATCTACGCGCGGCACGGCAAGGTGTTCAAGGAGCCGTGGCTGCAGAAGTACTTCTCGAGCTTCGACTGGTACCAGGCCGATCCGAATTTTAGTGACGCGTTGTTGAGCGAGGTTGAAAAGAAGAACATCGCCACGATTGCGGCGTACGAAAAGAGCGCCGTCACGGCGATGAGTACGATAGAGGGTTGATAAGGCCCACCCGCCCTCGCGTGACGAGGGCCACAGATTTTCACGGAATTAAGACACGGATGAACACGGATCAATCCGTAATTCATCCGTGTTCATCTGCGGCTGAAAAAACTTAGCGAGGAATCGCCTTGCTTTAGGATTCGAGTCCGCTGCAGCCCACCAATCGATTCCGGCAATTCAGTTTTGTGATGATGTTCGGCGATTACGAGGGTGTTGTTCCCGAGTAGCTGGAGTGTTTTCACGTAGTCGTCTTTGTAAGGCGGATCGAAGAAGACGATGTCCCATCGTTCGTCCTTCGATTGTTTCAAAAACTCATTCGCCTCAGAACAGTAGATCTCAAACTGCTCCTCCGGAATCCGGCACAACTGGACATTCGCTTCAATCAACTTACACATCCGCCGCGAACGATCGACAAACGTGACGTGACTCGCCCCACGCGAAATCGCCTCAATGCCCACCGCGCCCGAACCTGCACAGAGATCGAGAAACCTGGCATCTTCAATCAGCGGCGCGATCACGTTGAAAAGCGTTTCGCGCAACCTGTCTGAAGTGGGCCGCACTTTCAACGACGGCGGGCTCTTGAGATTCCTTCCCTTGTAAGCTCCAGCAATAATCCGCATACCCTATCAGCGGGGGCTTGCCCCCGCTCTTAGTTTCATCCGATGGCGGCGAGGCCAAAGCGCGGATCTTGTTTGATGCGCGCGACCAGTTTCGCAGTCACCGCCGACTTCTCCTTGCCGAGATAGAACTCCGCTTCCTGCTTCGCTTTCTCGAGCAGTGGCTGATCGCGCACGATGTTGCCGATGCGAAACTCCGGCAACCCGGATTGCTTCGTTCCCAACAACTCACCCGGCCCGCGCAACTCGAGATCCTTCTCGGCAATGATAAATCCGTTGCTGGTCTTTGCCATGATGCCCAGCCGTTCTTCCGCGACCGCGGTTTTCTTGTCGCTCGTTAACAGAATGCAGTAGCTCTTCTCCGCGCCACGACCAACACGCCCGCGCAACTGATGCAACTGCGACAGACCAAAACGCTCGGCGTGTTCGACAATCATCACGGACGCATTCGGCACGTCCACGCCGACTTCAATAACGGTCGTCGAAACCAGGATCTTGATCTCGCCCGCCACAAACGCGCTCATCACTTTCTCTTTCTCCGCCGGCTTCATCTTTCCGTGCAACAGGCCGACGGAGAGTTTCGGAAAGACCGTGTCGCGCAAATACTCGTACCGGCGGGTCGCATCCTTCAAGTCCATCTTCTCTGACTCCTCGACCAGCGGATAAACCACGTACGCCTGGCGCCCGGCTTTGATCTCGCGCGAGATCAGTCGTTTCACTTCCTGCCGCTGATCCTCGCCAAAGACCATCGTCTCGATCGGGGTCCGGCCGGGTGGCAACTCGTCGATGATCGAAACATCCAGGTCACCGTAAACAGTCATCGCCAGCGAACGCGGAATCGGCGTGGCCGTCATCACCAGCACATCCGGATTGAGCCCGCGCGCACGTAACTCTGCTCGCTGCATGACGCCGAAGCGGTGCTGCTCGTCGATCACCACCAGCCCGAGCTTCGCAAAACCAACTGCTTCCTGAATCAACGCCTGCGTGCCGATGGCCGCATTGATCTCGCCCTCTTTCAGTGCGGTTTGCAGGCGTCGCTTTTCTTTGGCGCGAAGCGAGCCAGTCAACAACTCCACGCGATACGGCGTCTTCGCGAGCAGGCGTTTGATGCCGCGCGCATGTTGCTCCGCGAGAATCTCAGTGGGCGCCATCAACGCAGTCTGCAAACCATTTTCCATCGCGGCCATCATTGCAATCACGGCCACAATGGTTTTGCCGCTGCCGACGTCGCCTTGCAGCAGACGATTCATCGGTGCTTTGGATTTCATGTCGTTGAAGATTTGCACGGTGACGGTTCGCTGGGCCTTTGTTAACTTGAAAGGCATCACCGAAGCGATCCTGGCGTTGACGGTCTTATCGATGCGCAGTGGCATCTCTTTCTCTTCTTTGATTCGTTGCCCGCGCTTTAAACCGATGGCGAACGTAACCCAGAAGAAGTCTTCGAAGATCATGCGCTCGTGGGCCGCGCTCTTTGATAGCTCGTAGTCGAGCATCGATGCTTCTGGCGGTGGGAAATGAATTTCGCGCATTGCCTGTGCGCGGCCGATCAGTTTTGTTCGGTGACGCAGGTCGGCAGGCAGTGTTTCCTCGATCGCTTTATCGTTCAGCAGCGTGAGCACAGCGTGAACGATCTCGCGCACGCGCTTGGAGTTAAACTCCCCGAGTTTTCGATAAACCGGGACACGGCGGCCGACGTGAATCGCTGCCAGCGCTGGATCGGGCCGGTTCTCTTCTTCCTGGTCCGGCTGAGGTTCCTCTTCCGACGCTTCCGGAGTAGGCAGAACTTCGAGCTCGTCCGCGGGCTTGTTCAATCTTAATTTGTAAGTGTTGCGACGCGCTTCCCATTCCCAGCGGCCAAATGTGATGAACTTTGTGCCCCGCACGAGCTTGTCGGTGTAATACTTGACGATGTCGTAGGCGCGGGGACCGGAGACGAACCACCAGACAATCACTTCGCGTCCGCTCATTGGACCATCGATGCCGGAGACTTCGAAGATGTAAAGCCGGGGTCGCCCGTAACTCCGCGGGTTTCTCATGGCGTAGCCGTGCGCATTGGTGACGGTGAGCTCGAGCGAAGCTTCGACGCCGTCGTGAAGATCTCTGATCAATGCTGGACGGGATCGGTCTTCGTAACGCATCGGGAAGTAAGTGAGCAGATCTTCAACTGTGACTTCAGCGGCGCTCTTCTTGTGCGCCTGTGAAGTGAGCGCGCGGGCGAGTTTGCGAGAGAGAACAGGCCCCAATCGTGCGATCTTGAAATTGTGAAGATCCTCAACAGGAGTGTTGAGGGAGATGGCGCTGGGCATCGGCGCGATCATAACATAGCGAACAACGAGGGACGGGTTATGACAAACGAGAGAGTATCGGACAGCACGCGCGAGAGTTTGAAACTGTTGCGGCAGGGTTTGCTGCGGCTTCACAAGACTTTGCTTGATCTGGAGCGCAGGGACTATGAGCGGGCACGGGGCCGGATCGGCAACAGTTACGAGTTCTTGCAGTTAGTGCTCAAAGATCCGTGGTTCGACTGGTTACATCGACTTTCCGAGCTCATCGTGCAGATCGACGAGACGCTCGACCCGCACGCGGAAACGCCGGCAACTGAGGCGGATGCCTCCGCGTTGATCGAGAGGGCGAAGACCTTGTTGGCGCCGGCGGAAACGGGGACTGAGTTTCAGAAGAACTATTTTCTTGCGCTCCAGCAGTCCCCGGACGTGGTGTTGTTGCACTCGGAGGTGATGAAGCTATTGGGCCGGTGAGCAATGCTTCTCAAAAGCTTGTGTGAGCTCTCCGGCGATCTGGTTCGCATCCCGGCCTTCGATCTGATATCGCTCGAGCATGTAAACCAAATTACCATCCTTCAGCAGCGCAATAGATGGTGATGATGGTCCATAACCGGTGAAGTAGCTGCGCGCTCGTTCTGTGGCTTCGATATCGGCGCCGGCAAAAACGGTGGCAACCTTGTCCGGCTTCACGTTGTTTTGCAGCGCCAGCGCCACACCCGGACGCGCCTTCCCAGCCGCACAACCGCAGATCGAGTTCACCACGACCATCAAAGTGCCTTTACTATTTCGAATCGTCTCATCAACGGCGTCAGCAGTTCTGAGTTCCTCGACTCCGAGCCGCGTCAAATCTTCACGCATGGGACGTATCATGATTTCGGGATATGGCATCGCTTGATTCTCCTGATTAGTTATTTCGTGGATCTTAAGATTTTTCCCGGTCACACGCAAAGTCGAACCACGGGCGGGCCCCGACGGGCCCCCCCACAAAAACCCACGGAGATGAGTGTTGGGGCCCGCCACACAAGGGCGCCCCG
>JAICQI010000936.1 GCA_025937955.1 Pyrinomonadaceae bacterium | reverse complement strand
GTTCAACTTCGGTCGGAATCGATCGAGCAGATGACGCTACTGGAATCTGGGCGAAACTACTTGACGCTGAGGCGACGAACGCCGCTGCTAAAGCCACACGGGCCATCAAACGAGGAAAGCTCGCTGACATCAAATTGTCTTACTCCTTCAAAAGATAGAAATGCGAATACGCGTGTGACCTCCGGGAAGGAACCATCACACGGTGCATTCACTTTTTCAGGTGCGGTATCTAATGGCTCCTCAATGATTTGGATACTGCTGACTCAACCCGGGAGCCAAAATCACTCTGGAGGTTACCACACGGTTTTTTAGGGTGTCAAACAAACGCCCCTAGTTATCAGACAACACTCAATCGGTAACTATTTCCACCAAGTCGCCTCGGTCGTCAGGTCCAAGATGCTAGTCCTGAAGGCGAAGGTTGCGCGCTCTCGCAACAATCTCTCACGTCCGAGGCGACTTAACGGTTTACGGACGTAAATGCTTAACGCCCAGGTCTGTCACCTCGTTGCATAAATTTCGTAACGGCCATGAGTATCAATTTCATACAGGAATCGGTTCGAGTCGGTTTCGTAACAGAATGGTTAAGGGCCGGATAGAGCAACTATTAACCAATTAACAACCTCGTACTCCCGGATTGGAACAGTACTTGCCACTTTCCTCGACGAGGAAGGATTTTAGTGGCTCTCTCAAACAATATCGACAGAACATTTTCAGGAAAATTATGTCAACAGTCGTTAAAAGAGAAGCGCGCCTTCATGAATTCCCAAAAGCAGTAGAAGTCGCCATCACGCCCTCGAAGTCGCAATTATTCTTTAATCGCGAACTCAGCCTGCTTGCGTTTCATGCGCGAGTTTTGGAAGAAGCACTGGACCCCAGCAATCCGTTGCTGGAACGGTTAAAGTTCGTCTCGATCTTCGCATCGAACCTTGATGAGTTTTTCATGATCCGCGTCTCCGGTCTCAAAGAGGAACTGGAGCAAGGTATCACTGACGTTTCGGCAGATGGGACGTCGCCAGCCGAACAATTGGGTCAGATACGTCAGCAGGCCGTGAAGCTCGTCGCCGAGCAGGCGCGCGTTTTACGCGAAGAGATTCTGCCGCAGTTGAACGCAGCCGGCGTTCAACTCATTTCATACGATTCACTGTCACAACACGAAAAAGAGAACCTGAAAGACTACTTCATGGAGAAAGTCTTTCCGATTCTGACACCGCTCGCGGTGGATCCGAGTCACCCGTTTCCATATATCTCGCCGCTCAGCATAAACATTGGCTTGATGGTCGAGGCGCCAAAAGAAATGAAGCTGCTGGGCCGTGGTAAGACGTTGCAGACGAGGTTCGTGCGGATCAAGGTCCCGTCGAGCGTGCCGAGGCTGGTACCGATCGGCGCTTCAGGTTTCCGATTTGTACTTCTTGACGAGATCATCGAAGCAAACATCGGCGAGCTGTTCCCGGGCATGTATCCGGGCAGTTGTCATCGTTTCCGCGTGACGCGAGATGCCGATATCGAGATTCGTGAAGAAGAAGCCGAAGATCTGCTCAGCATGATCCAGGAAGAGTTGCGGCGGAGAAAGTTTGGTTCGCCGGTTCGGCTTGAAATTTCGCCGAGTATGCCAAAGGAGATGATCGAGTACCTGATGGAGTCTCTCGATCTTGAACCACAGGACGTGTACGTGTTCGATGGACCATTGAACGTCCAGGATCTGATGGCGCTTTACGACGCGAACCGTCCCGATCTAAAGGACGAACCTTTCAGCGCATCGACGCCCGAGTGGTTCGAGTCGTATCCGACGATCTTTGACGCAATCAAGGAACGCGATCGGCTTTTGCACCATCCTTATGATTCGTACGAGTGCGTAACCGGCTTCATTAATCAAGCCGTCGAAGACGAGGACGTCGTCGCGATCAAGATCTGTCTCTACCGAACTGGTCCAGATTCTCCAATTCCACCCGCATTGATTCGCGCGGCTGAAGCAGGCAAGCAGGTCACGGCGCTGATCGAACTAAAAGCGCGTTTCGACGAGGAGCACAATATT
>JAICQI010000900.1 GCA_025937955.1 Pyrinomonadaceae bacterium | reverse complement strand
AATGCCAAACCAGCGAAAACTCTTTTTCTTCAATGAAGCTGCCTGGAGTGCGATCCACGAAATGGTCGAGAATCGGATAGACGCGTTTTTTCCACTCGTCGGAGGCGGCGTGATGCGGCTGTTCCCAATTGCGCGACAGGGGTGACCATAAAACTGCGCCGTGCTCAGCGGCGATCCAGAGATTAGGGATTCCCGCGAACCATCGTTCGAGGTCCGCTCGCGACCTTCCGGAGATCAAGGCAATGGTCGAGTGCTTATGCTGCACCAGGCGCTCCAGTATTTCGATTAAGTCTGAACTGGGAACTACACTTTGCGGCAACGTCGCAAAGGGAGCGAGAGTTCCGTCGTAATCGAGCATTATCAAACGCGACTGAGCCTGATCAAAAGAGTCAAGCAGTTGCTTCTTTTCGATCGGAAGCGGCTCATCATTCGGCTGCTCAGATCGCGTCTGTACGGCTGTCGTCAGGTTCTTTATGAAGCGATCGCCCCATGCAAAAACATTGTTCTTGTGAACGCGCCGATACAACGCCATCATGCGCTCTCGCTTTTCTGTTTCGCTAAGTGACAGCGCTCGCGCAATTGTCGAACTCAAACTTTCTTCATCGTAAGGATTAACCAGCAAAGCTTCGCCCATTTCTGCCGCCGCGCCGGCGAATTCACTGAGTACAAGCACGCCATCACCCGATGATTTGCACGCGACATATTCTTTGGCGACGAGGTTGAGGCCATCTCGCAATGGCGTCACCAAAGCAACATCCGCACTGGCGTAGAGAGCAGCGAGTTCGGCTTGCGGCAGGTTACGACGCAGATAACTGATGGGAGACCAGTTTGGTGTGCTCCAGTCGCCGTTGATTTCGCCAATGAGCTCATCGACCTCCCGGCGCAAGCGAGTGTATCTCGGCACTCGTTCTCGGGAAGGAACGGCCACCTGGATGAGCACTACTTTGCCGCGCCACTCGGGATAATCCTGCAAAAATTTTCTGTAGGCGCGCAGGCGTTCCGGAATGCCCTTGGTGTAGTCCAGTCGATCAACTCCCAGAAGTATCTTGCAGTAGCCAAAACGTTGTTTCAATTCGGCTAATTGCTTCCTCGTTCCCGCACCTTTGGTCAGCAAGTCAGTAAATTGATGTGGCGCTATGCCGATCGGGAGTGCGTCCAGCCTCACGATACGTCTGCCAAACTCAACGTGATCCATTTGGCTTGTAAGTCCCAGTAACCTCAAGATCGATGTGCGGAAATGTTGCAGGTAACGGTGTGTATGGAAGCCCAGGTAGTCGGCGCCCAACATGCCGCGCAGCAATTCTTCACGCTTCGGGACGATGCGAAATACAGATGAAGAAGGGAAGGGGACGTGAAGGAAGAATCCAATTGATATGTCAGGCTTCGCTTCGCGCAGCATCTGCGGCAACAGCAAGAGGTGATAATCGTGAATCCAAACTAAATCATCAAGGCGCACATGTTTCAATATCTCGTCGCGAAATATTTCGTTAGCCTTGACATAAGCCTTCCAATGCGCGGGATCGAATCGCACCAGGGAAGGAAAGTGATGAAAAAGAGGCCACAAAGCCTGGTTCGCAATTCCTTCGTAAGAGCCTTGAACTGTTTCCTCATCAAAATCGACAGCGAAATAACGATGCTTGTCGGCCCATTCTCTCAAGATCGCTTTCCGTCTATCGTCAGTAGCTTCGGACGTGTCACCGGACCAGCCGATCCAAATTCCGTCATTACCGCGCAGAATTGGATGCATCGCAGTCGCAAGTCCGCCGGCGGTAGCTTTGCTATGCCATAGCGTGCCGCCACGCTTCAGACTTACAGGCAGACGGTTTGATACAACAATTACTCTTTGTCGGTTCGTGTGTAGGTTCATATCTTATGCCCATTAGACGTTGAGGCGCCGCGCGGCGCCTCAACTATCCGGGCTGATGTGACTCCCCCACGGTGTTGACGCTCGCCCAGCTTATACAAGCCATCAACAGTCACATCGTGATGAGCATGTTTATAGTAATGAAGCTGCAATCTAAGTGCATCAGTCTTAATACCTACCGTCCGTAAGTGGTTTCACCTATTCGCAGTTTTCACACAGAGCGTCAAAATAAACGTCACCAAAATGGCAAAAGGAGCACACGAGCATTGGAGAAACTTCGGTATGCCGAATGACTGGTATAAGGATGCGATCTTCTACGAAGTCTACGTTCGCGGCTTCTACGACTCTAGTGGCGACGGCGTGGGCGACTTTTGCGGTCTAACATCAAGACTGGACTATCTTCAATGGCTAGGTATTACCTGCATCTGGCTGTTGCCTTTCTACGAATCACCACTCCGCGATGGAGGTTATGACATCTCGGACTATT
>JAICQI010000074.1 GCA_025937955.1 Pyrinomonadaceae bacterium | reverse complement strand
GGGCGGGGTGGCTTAAACAAATCACCGCGCACACCCCAGCTTTAACCCTCTTACCTGCGTTAAATCAGCGAAAATCTGTGGCTTAGATTACCAATTACGCTTCGACGAAATCGACCTGCACGGGGTGTGGAATAATTCCCCTCTGGTGTCCCTCGTTCAGCAGCAGACGGACGGCCTCGCGGCCGCGATCGGTGTAATCAAGCGTTAACTCGTTTACCCACATCGCCACAAATCTATCCGCCAGCTCCGGATCCATGTCCCTGGCGAACTGCAGGGCGTACTGGAGCGCGTCCTCGCGGTGGGTCAGAGAATAATTAATACTCTCCCGCAGCAGCTTTGAAACATCCTTGATCCGCTCCGGCCCGAGATCGCGACGGATGGCGTTGCCGCCCATCGGCAGGGGCAAACCGTGTTGTGCGTGCCACCATTGTCCGAGATCCAGGACTTTGTGGAGACCCTTCGACTCGTAAAAAAGTTGTCCTTCGTGAATCAACAACCCCGCGTCGCAGGTACCGTCCTGCACGGCGTCGATGATTTTGTCGAAAGGCACGACTTGATACTTGAAATCAGAATTGAAGATTCGCAGCGCCAGGAAAGCGCTGGTCAACTTGCCTGGAATCGCAATTTTCAGATTCGGGATGTCTGCCGGGGTGGCTGGCTCGCGCGACACGACGATCGGGCCGTAGTTGTCGCCAATCGAAGCGCCGTGCGGCAGCAGTGCGTATTTGTCGTGGATGTAAGCGTAGGCGTGAAAGCTGATGGCGGTGACGTCGTACGTGCCGCGCATTGCTTCCTCGTTTAACGTTTGAATGTCTTTGAGCAGGTGTTGGAAGTTCAGATCGCCGGTGTCCAGCTTGTTGGTTGCAAGTCCATAGAACATGAAGGCGTCGTCGGAATCTGGTGAATGTGCGAGTGTGATTGTTTCTGACATTCTAAATACCCTTTAGGTCCATTGCCGGCTCACTGACCCGGTCGCTATCGCTCCCGGTACTGACCCGATCCTCTTTTCGATCCTCTTTGCGATCTATACGGTTGTAGACGGTGTCGCGTTCGACGGCTTCGAAGCCTGCGTCTTCAATCAGTCCGATGAGCTCGGTCTTACTCATCTTCACTTCGTTATTCGCTTCGACCGAGTAGCTCGTCGTCAACTCGCCGCCTTCGGTGATCGTGCCGTCGATGTCGTTCGCGCCGTAGTGCAGTGCCACCTGGGCCAAACGTTTGCCGAGCATCACCCAGTAAGCTTTGATGTGATCGAAATTGTCCAGCATGAGACGCGAGACAGCCATCGTCTTCAACGAATCGACGCCGGTTGGACCAGGAAGATGGGCCAGTTGCGTGTCTGGCGGATAAAAGGCGAGCGGTATGAAGCACTGAAATCCGCCTGACTTCTCCTGCTGCTCGCGCAGACGCACGAAATGATCTACACGATCTTCGATCGACTCGATGTGCCCGTAGAGCATCGTGGCATTGGTTTTCAGTCCGGCGCTGTGAACTTTTCCCTGGAGCTCGAGCCAGCGTTCCGCGTCGCATTTGTGCGCACAAATCATCGAGCGCGTGGGCTCGCGGAAGATCTCCGCGCCGCCGCCGGGACATGAATCCAGCCCCGCCTCGATCAGTTTCTGTATGACCTCTTCATCCGGCATCTTGTAGAAGTGTGCGAAGTGGTCAAACTCAACCATCGTGAACGCTTTCAGGTGCAATTGGGGATATTGACGCTTCAAGGACGACAGCAGATCCGTAAAGTAACTGAACGGCAGTTTCGTATTTAACCCGCCCGTGATGTGCAGCTCGGTCGCACCTTCGGCGACTGCTTGTGCGGCAACTTTCAAACTGTCGTCGATGTTGTGTGTGTAAGCATCAGGCTGCCGTGGAGTGCGAAAGAAGCCGCAAAACTTGCAGTCGGCGTAACAAATGTTCGTTGGGTTTAGATGGCGGTTGACATTGAAGTACGTCGTGCGGCCATGACGACGTCGTCTCACCAGATCGGCGAGCTTGCCAAGCGCCGGCAGATCGTCGGTCGCATAAAGTGCGACGCCGTCGGCGAAAGAGAGACGTTCGCCGGCGTTGACGCGCGTTGCTATCTCGTTCAGTTTTTCGTCGTGTGAAAAATTCATTTCGATACCCGTTATTGATTCAGAAAGACGGCGCTTCCGAAAGTAGCAAGCAGGATGACACTCACAAAAGCGTTGGTCGTAAAGAAAGCCGCATTCAAACGACTGAGATCGTCAGTGCGCACCAGTCGATGCTGGTAAACAAGCAGCGCGGCAGTTGCGACCACTCCTATTAGAGCAACTGGGCCAAGTCCCGTAATCAGGAACAGCCAAACCAGCGCCAGGAATGCTGCTGCGTGCAGTGCCCGGGCTATCCAAAGCGCGCGCGCAATTCCGACGCGCGCGGGCATCGATCTCAATCCTTCGCTACGATCGAAATCGTAATCCTGGCAGGCGTAGAGCACGTCGAAGCCCGCGGTCCATAGCAGGACCACCAGCGATAACAGCAAGGGCACCGGACTGCCGATCTCACCACGCACAGCGATCCATGCGCCGGTGGGCGCGATTGAAAGACACGCCCCGAGGACCAGATGTGAAAATTGTGTCCAGCGCTTCGTGAAAGAGTAAAGCAGCACGCAAGCCAGCGCCACGGGAGCGAGAATCAACGTCAGGCGGTTCAGCATCGCAGCCGCAACCACAAACAGAGCGGCAGCAGCGATTGTAAATGCCCAGACAAAACCAACCGAAAGTAAACCTGCCGGCAGTGCTCTCGAAGCGGTGCGCGGATTTCGCGCGTCGAAGCTTCGATCGGCGATGCGATTAAACGCCATTGCCGCGGACCGCGCGCCAACCATAGCGACGACGATCCAGAGAATCTGCCACGGCGAAGGCAGCCCACGAGCTGCGAGCACCGCGCCCAGAAACGCGAACGGCAGCGCGAACAGCGTGTGCTCGATCTTGATCATTTCCAGGGTTAAGCGGGTATTTTTGATTACTGTCGACACGGGTTGTTCAGATATTGCCATAAAAGACCACACAAGTCAGGCCGCGGATTCTCGCGGATGAAGGCGGATCAAAAAACTTCCGCGCACTATCAACATATTTGATTACGACGAGGTGTGTTTGCCTGTTCTGTTATGTGCTTTGTGTGCCTTTTTGTGGCATGCTTTTGCAAATGGATTTAAATGAGCTGGCAAAACTTCTAGCTGCCCACAAGAGTGGCGATCTGGAGACGAACGAGGCCCTGCATCGCATCAAGAATCTTCACTTTGAAGACATTGGTTTTGCGCGTGTGGATCACTCGCGCGCCTCCCGGCAGGGGTTTCCGGAAGTCGTGTTCGGCGGCGGCAAGACGCGCGCGCAGATCGTCGGAATAGTTGAACGGCTGGTGCAGCGCTCGCCAAACATCCTCGTCACACGCACCGACGAAGGCACATTCGGCGAGATCCGCAACGTGGTCACAGACGCCGAGTGGCACGAGTCGGCGCGCCTCGTCCGGATCCGGCGCGACAAAACCAACCAGGGTGTTGGTTCGATCGCAGTCGTAACTGCCGGCACCAGCGACATTCCCGTCGCGGAAGAAGCTGCACTGACAGCGGAGACGATGGGAAACACTGTCGATCGTATCTGGGACGCGGGCGTCGCAGGCATACACCGCGTGCTCTCCGAGCGCAGTCTCCTGCAGCGTTCACGTGTCGTAATCGTTGCCGCCGGCATGGAAGGAGCGCTGCCGTCCGTGGTTGGTGGACTGGTCGGCGTTCCGGTCGTGGCTGTGCCAACCAGTGTTGGTTATGGCGCATCTTTTGGAGGTGTCGCGGCGCTACTCGGCATGTTGAATTCCTGCGCTTCAAACGTGACCGTAGTGAATATCGATAACGGCTTTGGTGCCGGGTTTGTCGCCAGCCTCATCAATCGTCGTTGGACGGTGCCCGTTGAATAGATTTGCAGTTGCTCGCCCCCGGCAAATACTCTTCAGCCTTATCGTACTTTCGCTGGTGTCGAGCGCATGTATTTCCGCGCGCCGCACGCCGAATCTCGATCACATCTTTGCTTCGGCGCGGGCAAGGTCGGGAAAACGTCCCGTGATCGTGATTCCGGGAGTTCTTGGTTCTGAACTGATCAATCCGAAGACGGGTGAAACCGTTTGGCCATCCGCGTTTCGCACTTCGCAGGAAGGACTGCCGATGAGTCCGGACCTCGCCGCCAATCGGGACGATCTCGTTCCCGGAAAAATAATCGAGACAGTAAAGCTTGCGCGCGTGCTGCCCGAGGTGTACGTCTACCGTGATCTGCTTGATGCGTTGCGCCGTTACGCAGGATATCGTCAAGGTGATTGGGAGAATCCCGGTGCCGGCGACTACCAGGACACGGTCTACGTCTTTCCTTACGACTGGCGGCAGGACAACGTCAGAAACGCACGAGAGCTTGTCAGACGCATCGAGCGACTGAAGAGCAGACTGCAACGTCCCGATCTCAAATTCAATGTTGTGGCGCATTCGATGGGCGGGTTGATTGCACGCTACGCCGCGATGTATGGCGACGCGGACTTGCCTGAAGGCGACGGCCCAATTCAACCAACCTGGGCCGGCGCCGCTCACATCAGCAAGATCGTTATGATCGGAGTTCCGAATGAAGGTTCGACAGATGCGTTTGCAACCCTCATCGAAGGTTACTCGATCACCGAAGGGCTACGACGAAGAGTTCCGCTTCTTAACAAGCTGACTGCCCAAGACGTGGTGCGCACTCCTTCGGTGTTTCAGCTCATGCCGCATCGCGGGGCGGTAAGGTTTCTCGATGAGAACCTGCAACCGTTAGCGCTCGATCTGTATGACGTTGACGTTTGGAAGCGATATGGATGGAGCGTGATCTATTCGTCTCCCGACTTTCGTCGCAATTACATCGGAGCCGCGGGAACCGACGGCGGTAACGGCAAGTCGGAAGAGCTTGATGCTTATCTTGCCGCGACTTTGAGACGTGCGCTTCGCTTTCACCAGGCGCTCGACTCCGTCGAGAACTCAAATTCTCCGGTAGTGCTCCTGGCAATCGGCGGTGACTGTGAAGAGACTCTGAGCGCGCCGGTGATTCTGCGAGATGAGAAACGGAATCGTTGGTTGACGCTAACCAGACCACGCGAATTCCGCACTTCGAGCGGCGCGAAGATCTCGAAAAAGCAAGCCACTAACGCCATGTTCGCACCGGGCGATGGACGCGTCACACGCACATCGCTCCTCGGCGAGACCCTCTTCAAACACCGCGACACCCAGACAGGCTTCACGCTCTCTCACTACGCAGTCTTCGGCTGCGATCTACACGGCCAACTTCCTCGAAACAAGTCTGTGCAAGACAACGCCCTCACCGCCATCGTAGGCGAAGTGATGAATTAGCCACGGATTTACGCGGATTGTTTACGGATTAATTATAGCGTTCAGCTTCTCGGCCCAGTCCGGGTCGATGTTGGTGAGGATGGTGTACTGCTCGAGGGCGGCGTCGCGGTTGCCCATTGCGAGCAGGGTTCGGCCGAGGTTGTAGTAGGCTTTGCCGTAGTCCGGCTTTAGACGGACGGATTGACGGAACGACTCGAGTGCATCGTTCAAGCGGTTCAACTCGAAATAGGCCTCACCCATGTTGTTCGGCGCGATGGCGTCTCCCGGCTTCAATGCGGAAAGCTGGCGAAAGATCTCCACGGCCTCGTTGAATTTCTTCGAGCGCAGGTAGCGCGAGCCGAGTCGTTCGTAGGCGACGGTGTAATCGGGCTTTAGTCGAATGGCCTGCTTGTACGCCTGAATCTCATCGTCCGGCTTGGCCCAGTCGCGATAGACCAACCCGAGCGCGTAATAAGCGTCGGCCGCGTTGTACGGATCGATCTTAATCGCCTGGCGATACGCTTCAGCCGCATCCTTGTATTGCTTGAGGTAGAAACTCGCGAGCCCGATGTTGAAGTACGACTCAGCGGAGGGTCTCAAACTGACGGCTTTCTTCGAAGCTTCCAGCGCCTCCGCGTGTTTGCCAAGCTTCTCGTTGCAGAACCCGGCCTGTGCCCATGCTTCGGCGTAGTTGTTGTCTGACTCGACAGCCTTTTCGAAG
Source organism: Pyrinomonadaceae bacterium (assembly GCA_025937955.1). Taxonomy (GTDB): domain Bacteria; phylum Acidobacteriota; class Blastocatellia; order Pyrinomonadales; family Pyrinomonadaceae; genus PSRF01. The sequence continues at coordinate 6,814 of JAICQI010000074.1, read as the reverse complement.
TAAGGCAGCGCCTTCTCGCAATCGTCCTTGGAAAGAAAACTCAAACCATCGCGGAAGAACTGCACCGCCTTTGCGCGCTTGTTCCGTCCCGTGCTCGCTACGAGATCCGCCAGCGACGTCATCGACGTGGATTGAAGTTGTGAAATGCGTTCCGAAGGAATTGCGAAGTTCACGCTCTGACCGCCGGTGATCTGCAACGTCGCGATCCCAATCACCTGGCCCTGCATGTTTACGACGGGACTGCCGCTCGATCCGGATGATATCGGCGCCGTGATCTGAATGATGCGTCCGAAGGTGGGAATGTCGCGCACTGCCGACACGATTCCATTCGTGACGCTGCCTTCCAACCCAAGTGGATTGCCGATGACGACGACGCTTTCGCCTTCCTGCGGCGACGTCTTATCGAGTGGCAAAGGTCTGATTTGAGGCGTGGGAGCATCGATCTTCAGCAACGCGATATCGCCTTCAGCGTCCACGGCGAGAACGCCTTTGACCGGAAAAACTGTTCCTGTTGAGGAGTGAACTTCGGCGCGATATGCGCCTTCGAGAACGTGCCTGTTAGTGACGATGCGATCGGCTTCGACGAAGAAGCCGCTTCCTCGCGAAAGCTTCTCGCCGCGGCTGTCGAAAGTTTCGATTGCAACCGCAGAGGGTTTAATGCGTCGAACGAGTTCGGGGAGAAGATCCTGCGAGGCTCGAACGGGGGTCACGAGGACGAGCAGTAACAAAAGCCAGAGCGATTTCATTGTTGTACTGATATTAGCCGCTGCACCTGCGATACGACCTCCGTCATCTTAACATCTTCGCTCTTCTTTGTGCGCCGTTCGAACAGCTCGACCACGCCTTGAGCGACTTTCTTGCCGAGCGTGATGCGATAAGGTATGCCGATCAGATCCGCATCTTTGAATTTTACACCCGCGCGTTCGTCGCGATCGTCGAGCAAGACGTCGAGACCGGCTTGTTGCAACTCCCGGTACAATCTCTCGCCCGCTTCACGCAGATCGTCCTGCTTCATGTTTGTGATCGTCACTACCACGTCGAAAGGCGCCAGCGATTTGGGCCAGATGATGCCGTCTTCGTCGTGCCGTTGCTCGACGGCGGCAGTGATGATTCGTTCCACGCCGATGCCGTAACTGCCCATAACGATCGGTACCGGTTTGCCGTCCTGCGTCAATACGTGTGCGCCCATCGACTCGGAGTATTTCGTGCCGAGCTTGAAGATATGACCGATCTCCATGCCTTTGAACACTTCGAGCACGCCCGTTTCGCAACGCGGGCACAGCTCGCCTTGCTCAACTGTGCGCAACTCGAACCACTCGTCCACCGGAATGTCGCGGGTGATGTTCACGCCGCGAAGGTGATGATCGTCTTTGTTGGCGCCGGTGGTCATGTTGCGCCGGTTCTTCAACGCCGCATCTGCCACGATGCGGAGATCCTTTGCTTTCGTCTTCGCTCCAACACCGCCGAGGCTGCCGGCGCTGGCGCCGAGCAGATCGCGAATCTCTTCCGGATGCGCCGGCCGCACGGCTGTTGCTCGCAGACTATCTGATAGTTTGATCTCGTGAAGCTGATGATCGCCACGCAGCAAGACCAGCACCGGGCGCTGTTCGCCATCGATCGTGGCGAAGAAAACCAGCGACTTAATTTGTCGAGATGTTTCGGCGCCGCCTGGAAATGTAACTAGATCCTCGATCGTGCGCACGCCGGGCGTTGGAAACTCTTCCGGCGCGTTTGGTCCAGGTTCGTCGGGGATCTCCGCTAATCGTGAAGTCGCCTTTTCGAGGTTTGCTGCGTAACCACAATTTTCACAACTAACGATCAGATCCTCGCCAGCCGGTGTGCGCGCGATAAACTCATTCGACTCCGAACCGCCCATCGCGCCTGACGATGCTTCGACGATTAGAAACTGTATGCCGCAACGCGTGAAGATCTTCTTGTATGCTTCGCGCTGATCGCTGAACGATTTGTCGAGTCCCGCGCGATCGACGTCGAACGAGTAAGCGTCTTTCATGATGAACGTGCGCAGTCGCATTAGACCTGACTTGGGCCGTGCTTCGTCACGAAACTTGATCTGAATCTGGTACCAGACCTGCGGCAGTTGCTTGTACGAGCGAATCTCGTTGCGCGCGATCGTGGTAAAGACTTCTTCGTGCGTCATGCCGAGGCACATGTCCGTGCCTTTGCGATCCTTGAGCCGGAACATGTCGTCGCCGATCGCGCCCCAGCGGCCCGACTCCTGCCAGATCTCAGCCGGGTGAAGTGCGGGCAGGTAGAACTCCTGGCCGCCGATGGCGTCCATCTCTTCACGCAGAATCCGCATGACTTTGAGTGCGATGCGTTGCCCCAGCGGCAAGTACGAATAGATTCCGGCCGAGAGCTGCCGGATCACACCGGCTCGCAAAAGAAGTTTGTGTGAAACGACCTCGGCATCAGCCGGATCTTCACGGAGAGTTGGGATAAAGTATCGTGACCAGCGCATAGGTTTGGCATTCTCGCTTAGCGAGCGCGGTTAAGGCAACATGGGCGCCTCCCTGGAGTGCGGTGCCTTGGTCTCTTCTATTCGACACATTTGGCCAAAGCGGTGCCAAGGCACCGCACTCCAAGGAGTTTGCTGCCCATTGACGCCTGAGTTACCATCACGCTTCTTCTTTACACACCGCCTAACGAGGTTTTCGAAACATGCGTATAGCACTCGCAAGCGATCATGCTGGTTACGCTGAGAAGGAGCGCTTGAAAGGGCTGCTCGTCGATCTTGGCATTGAGTTTGACGATCTCGGCACTGTGTCGGAAGAGTCCGTGGATTATCCGGACTACGCGCGGAAAGTTGCGGAGCAGGTGGCGCAGGGACAGGTCGAACAAGGCGTATTGGTGTGTGGCTCGGGCACTGGCATGGCGATCACTGCAAACAAGGTTCCCGGCGTGCGCGCAGCGGTCGCGTGGTCGGAAGAGATTGCACGACTCGCGCGACAACACAACGATGCGAACGTGCTTGCCATCGGCGCTCGCACCACGCCGCCCGCCGAGATACCAAAGATCGTGCGTGCCTGGTTTGAGACGGAATTCGAAGGCGGCCGTCATGCCTCGCGCGTGGAGAAGATTAGTGAGGTGGAAAGAAGCAGATGAACAGAAACTCATCACTCGCCGAAGTCGATCCGATCATCGCCGGCGCCATCGACAACGAAGTGGCACGCCAGGCTAATGGCCTCGAGCTCATCGCCTCTGAAAACTTTGTCAGTGAGGCAGTGCTCGAAGCTGCGGGATCGGTGTTTACGAATAAGTACGCTGAAGGTTATCCGGGTAAACGTTACTACGGCGGATGTGAATGGACTGATGTCGTCGAGCAAACCGCGATCGATCGCTTGAAGGAATTGTTCGGCGCGGAACACGCGAACGTCCAGCCACACAGTGGCGCGCAGGCAAACACGGCGGTCTACCTGGCGGCGATCCAGTATGGCGATCAGATCCTGGGGATGAGTCTTGCGCACGGCGGCCATCTGACTCACGGGCATCCTTTGAATTTCTCCGGACTCAGTTACAAGGTCGCCGACTACGGCGTTTCCAAAGAGACGGAACAGATCGACTACGACGAGTTACAGAGGCTCGCGGAAGAGCATCGACCCAAGCTGCTTGTCTGTGGTGCTTCTGCATATCCGCGGATAATCGACTTCGAACGCATCGGCCAGATCGCGCGCAGTGTCGGCGCGCGCATGTTTGCTGACATCGCGCACATTGCCGGACCAATTGCCGCCGGACTGCATCCTTCTCCGGTGCCACACGCCGACTACGTCACCTCGACGACTCACAAAACTTTGCGTGGTCCACGTGGTGGCTTGATCCTCTGCCGCGAGGAGCATGCGAAAGACATCGATCGCAGGGTTTTTCCCGGCGTGCAGGGCGGCCCGCTCGTACACATCATCGCTGCGAAGGCGGTGGCGTTCGGCGAGGCGTTGCGTGAAGACTTCAAAGAATACCAGCGCCAGGTTTTAGCGAATGCAAAAGCGCTGGCGAGTGAATTACAGGAGCAGGGACTGCGGCTCGTCTCCGGCGGCACTGACAATCACCTGATGCTGGTTGACGTTTGGCTGGACGGCAAGGGCGTCACGGGCAAGGACGCGGAGAAAGCCCTCGAAGCTGCGTTGATCACCGTCAACAAGAACACGATTCCCTTCGATCAAAACAAACCATTCGTCGCCTCCGGTTTGCGCATCGGCACACCCGCGGTCACCACTCGCGGCATGAAGGAACCAGAGATGCGCGAGATTGGTCGTCTGATCGCGGAAGTGATCCACGCACCGGAGTCGGAAGAGGTTAGGAATAAAGTTAAGCGTGATGTAGCGGATCTAACGGCGAGGTTTCCGTTATATTCGAAGCGAATGAAGGCCGCAGGATAACAACACGGATCATATGCTTGAAGTTTTTGGTCCGGATGGACTGATTGCGCGGGCGCATCCTGAATATGAACATCGGCCGGGCCAGATTGAGATGGCGCGGGCGGTGATGCGCGCGTTTGAGGAGAAGAGGCATTTGATTGTCGAGGCCGGGACGGGTACGGGTAAGACGCTCGCTTATCTCGTTCCCGCGGTTGCTGCCGCACTCGGTGGCAACGGTCGCGTGATCGTTTCCACCGGCACCAAGAATCTGCAGGAACAGCTGATGGAGAAAGACATTCCCTTTCTCCAGAGCATCCTTCCCAAGCCGTTTTCCGCGACCTACATGAAAGGTCGCAGCAATTATCTTTGCCTCAACCGGCTCGCGCGCGCGCAATCGGCGCCCGTGCTCGAAGGCCTTGATGAAGTTGATTACTTCGAAGAGGTCTGTCACTGGTCTCGAGCAAGCGAGACCGGCGATCGCGCCGAACTTGCAAACCTGCCGGAGTCACTCTCCTTCTGGCGTCACATCGATGCGCGATCGGAATCCTGTCTCGGCCAGAAGTGCCCCGACTTCGATCCATGCTTCATCACACGCATGCGCAATCGCGCACAGGAAGCTGATATCGTCGTCGTCAATCATCATCTCTTCTTCGCGGATCTGAGCCTGCGCAACGGTAACTACGGCTCGGTGCTTCCTGACTACACCGCAGTAATTCTTGACGAAGCGCACCTGGTTGAAGAAGTCGCATCCGAATATTTCGGCGCGCAGGTTTCGAACTACCAGATCGAAGACCTGGTGCGCGACCTGGGCATGCTGACGTTCGAAGACGCCGGTGTCGATCAGGAGCTCACACACAGTCTGGCGCGCATGTCACGCTTCTCAGACAACTTCTGGATGGGCTTTCGCGACGGCCGCGGCGAGGAAGGTCGCTATCCGATAATCCCGGGAACCTTTGCGCGAAGAAACTCCGACGGCGAGTTGCAGGCGACACCCTTGGGCGAACTCTACATGGCTCTCGAAGGCGCCATCGCACGAACGGAAACGACGCTCGATGCGCTCAAGGATAAGCCGCCTGAAATTGAAGCACTGATCCGTCGCCTGCGCGAGATTCGCTTTGAGCTCGAATTCATTGTCACCGGCACGGACAAGAAGTTTGTTTACTGGCTCGAGCGGCGCAATCGCGGCGTGTTTTTGCGCGCTTCGCCCATCGATGTCGCGGGACTGTTGCAGGACAAGTTGTTTGAAGAAGTGCCCACCGTTGTTCTGACTTCCGCGACACTTTCCAGCGGCGGCAACTTCGCATTCATTCGCGATCGACTCGGATTGGACATGGCGGACGATCTCATCGCCGCTTCGAGTTTCGACTACGAGAGCCAGGCGATTCTGTATTTGCCGGCGAAGATGCCTGACCCGCGCGAGCGTGAGTGGACTAGGGCTGCGACGGCGGAAGTGATCAGGATTCTTAATGCCACCGAAGGCCGCGCGTTTGTGTTGTCGACGAGTTTGGCGGGTATGCAGTCGCTCTACGATAATGTTTGGGCTGAGATTGATTATCCGTGCCTGGTTCAGGGCAGTGCTTCGAAGGGTCAATTGCTGAAGCAATTTCGCCAGACGCCAAATGCGGTTTTGTTTGCGACGTCCAGTTTTTGGCAAGGCGTCGATGTGCGCGGGGAGCAGTTGTCGTGTGTGATTATCGACAAGCTGCCGTTTGCAGTGCCGACCGATCCGATCGTCGCGGCCCGGCAGAGATCGATCGAGGACAGCGGTGGTTCGAGTTTTTACGAGTACAGCGTGCCGCAGGCGATCATCGCGCTGAAGCAGGGACTCGGGCGTTTGATCCGCAGCACCACCGATCGCGGTGTGCTGGCGATACTCGATCCGCGTTTGCGTACGAAGGGTTACGGGCGCACGTTTTTGCAGAGCCTGCCGCCGTGCCGCGTGACTTCGCGGATCGATGACCTTGCGAGTATCCTGTACGCAGATTAACTATGCCGGGACAATTCGAAGTGATGATCGAGCGAAACTTCTCCAGCGCGCACCAACTGCGCGGCTACAAAGGGAAGTGTGAGAACCTGCACGGACACAACTACAAGATCGAGATCTACGCACGTGGCCGCGAGCTGGACAACGTTGGTTTGCTGGTCGATTTTGTGGAGCTGAAAGCGGCTGCGGATGAAGTTGTCACCTACCTGGACCACCGGAACATCAACGAGCTGCCACCGTTTGACGAGCTGCAACCGTCGGCTGAGAACCTCGCGAAGTACGTTTTAGAACGCGTGTCAAAGCGAGTCGGTGACGATCGTGTGCAAATCTATAAAGTTCGTTGCTTCGAAACACCCACCAGCGTCGCCACTTATCAACTCGATTAGATTTTAGCCACACAAAAAAGAACAGGTCAGGAAGAGGGGCTTGCCCCCGCTGCTTAGAGATTTTAAGAGCGGGG